>JAUQXC010000413.1 GCA_030834825.1 Thermoflexales bacterium | reverse complement strand
AGCTGCTTTCACGGCTGGCCAGTCGCCTGCGCGGCTGGACACAAACCCGGCCGCGCGCCGTCATCAACGCAACCGGGGTGATCATTCACACCAACCTGGGTCGTGCGCCGTTGTCGCCAGAAGCCATCGCGGCGATGGCGGCTGCGGCGGCGGGCTATTCTGATCTCGAATACGATCTCGAGCGTGGCGCGCGGGGTCAACGCATGGCCGCCGTTGAAGATCTCTTGCAGCACGTGACCGGCGCTGAGGCGGCTTTCGTCGTCAACAACAATGCCGGTGCGGCACTGCTGGCGTTGAGCGCGTTGGCTTCCGGCAAAGGTGCGTTGATCTCGCGCGGGCAGCTGGTGGAGATCGGCGGCGGGTTTCGGGTGCCGGATGTGATGGAGCAGAGCGGCGCAAAATTGATCGAGGTGGGCACGACGAACCGCACCCATCGTCGCGATTACGAAATGGCGCTGGTCACACAAGAAGTCGCAACCATCGTGCGGGCGCACTCCAGCAATTTTCGCACCGTGGGCTTCACCACCGAGGTTTCTCTGGCCGAACTCGTCGAACTCGCCAACTGGAAGAACATTCCACTGATCGACGATCTAGGCAGCGGCGCGCTGCTCGATACGGCGCAGTATGGTTTAGCGCACGAACCGCTGGTGCAGGAATCGGTGGCGGCAGGCGCGCACGTCATCTGCTTCAGCGGTGATAAACTGCTGGGCGGTCCGCAGGCAGGCATCATTGTCGGGCAGGCGCAATACGTGCAGCCGTTGAAGAAACACCCATTGGCGCGTGCGTTGCGGCTGGATAAACTTGACTTGGCAGCACTGTCCGCCACGTTGGTGCATTACCTCAAAGGGGAGGCCACGCAGAAGATTCCCGTCTGGCGCATGATCAGCCGGTCGTTGAGTGAGATCGAACAGCAGGCCCGCACCTTTGCTGACCAACTTCGATCTACCGGCTTCACTGCCGACGTAATCGATGGACAATCGACCGTGGGCGGCGGCTCTTTGCCGGGTGAAACTTTGCCCACCGAATTGATCGCGCTCACGGTAAACGCCCCCGACGAATTTCTCGCCCGACTACGGCAAAGCGACCCGCCCGTCGTGGCCCGCATCGAGAACGATCGGGTAGTGTTCGATCTGCGGACGGTGTTGGATCAGTCGGATTTGCAGGCAGCACTTCGCCAAGT
This sequence comes from Thermoflexales bacterium, assembly GCA_030834825.1. Classification (GTDB taxonomy): domain Bacteria; phylum Chloroflexota; class Anaerolineae; order Fen-1058; family Fen-1058; genus Fen-1058. Next base: position 5,633 of record JAUQXC010000413.1, on the reverse strand, counting down.
GACATGAACACTTACCTGCTTACGTGGAACCCCGCCAAATGGCCGTGGGATGATCTGGCCGAGTGCATTCATCACGTCAGGGCGACCGGTCATTACCTTGAGCGCTGGAGCTGCGGGCGTAACCGTAAAATCGTCGAGGGCGATCGAGTGTTCCTCCTGCGGCAAGGCTTGGAGCCGCGCGGCATCGTCGGATCGGGCCGGGCTGTATCAGAGGTATTCGACGATTGGCATTGGGATGAAGCGAAACGCGCTGCGGGGCAGCGCGCCTGGTGTGTCGAAGTGGAGTTTGATGCGCTGCGCGACGCCGAACGCGAACCGATCTTGCCGCGCGCGCGATTGAACGAAGGTATCTTAGGGCAGATGTATTGGGATTCGCAGAGTTCGGGCGTGTTGATTCCGGCTGAAGTGGCTAAACAACTTGAACGCGTGTGGAACCGACTTGCCAGCAACTGATAACCAACAACCAATAACCCATGACTAAAATTCTTGCGATAGAAACCTCCTGCGATGAAACCGCTGCCGCCGTGATTCAAGATGGCCGGCAGGTATTGAGCAATGTCGTCGCGACGCAGATCGAGCTGCATGCCAAGTATGGCGGCGTGTTTCCGGAGATGGCGTCGCGTATGCATGTCGAGACGATCGTGCCCGTGGTGCGCGAAGCGTTGGAGAAGGCCGCCGTCGCTTATGACGATCTCGCTGCGGTGGCGGTGACTTACGGGCCGGGTCTGCCGGGTTCGCTGCTGGTCGGTGTGAACATGGCGAAGGGGCTTGCCCTGGGGCGCGGTCTGCCGTTGATCGGTATCAATCATCTGGAAGGACACATCTACTCGCACTGGCTGCGTGTGGAAGGCGACGGCAGGGCGTCCGACGATCTACAATTCCCGCTGTTGATCCTGATCGTCAGCGGGGGCCACACCGAATTGATCTTGATGCGCGATCACCTGCAATACGAGAAACTCGGCGCAACATTGGATGATGCTTCGGGCGAGGCCTATGATAAAGTGGCGCGCCTGCTGCAATTGGGCTATCCCGGCGGCCCGCAGATCGAGAAGATCGCCGTTGAAGGGAATCCGCACGCCTTTCGTTTCAACAAACCCAAGGTCGACGACGAGTTCGCTTTCTCATTTTCCGGCATCAAAACGGCCGTGCTGCGCGCGGTGCAGAGCTATGGACCGATCGGGCCGGATGGCGCGCTCTCGGCGCGTGTGCCGATTCCCGATCTCGCCGCGAGTTTTCAACATAGTGTGATCGATCAGCTGGTGAGCAAGACCGTAGCTGCGGCTGAGCGCTATGGGGTAACGGCCATCTTGATCAGTGGCGGCGTCTCGGCTAACAAGCTGTTGCGCTATGTGATGAAGACCAAAGCCTCGGTGCCGGTCCATTGGCCGCCGTTGTGGTTGTGCACCGACAATGCCGCCATGATTGGTGCGGCGGCGCATTATCGCTTTCTGGCCGGACACCGCGCCGGTTGGGATTTGGATATTGATCCCAATTTGAAGTTGGTAGACTAATACGTAATGCGTCCTGAGTAAAAAGCAATTACGCATTACTTCATTACTCGTTAGGAGACACCCATGCCCCAGGCTCTCATCATTGATGCTGTCCGCACGCCCGTCGGCCGTCACGGCGGCGCGCTGGCGAGTGTGCGCCCGGACAATCTGGCCGCGATCGTGTTGAAAGCGCTGATCGCGCGGACGAAGATCGATCCAGCGATTGTGGAAGAAGTGTATTTTGGCTGCGCCAATCAGGCCGGTGAAGATAATCGCAACGTTGCACGCATGGCGCTGCTCCTGGCGGGCTTTCCCTATGAAATTCCAGCGGTGACCTTCAATCGCCTGTGCGCCTCGTCGCTGGCCGCCATCAACACGGCGGCCCGATCGATCAAAGTGGGCGATGGCGACGTCTTCATCGCGGGCGGCGTAGAGAGCATGAGTCGGGCGCCGTGGTCGTTCCCCAAGAGCGCCAGCGCTTTTCCCTTCGGCAATGTGACGGCCTACGATACCGCGCTGGGCTGGCGTTATCCCAACGAGAAGCTGCAGGCTCTGTTCCCGCTTGAGCAGATGGGTGAGACGGCGGAGAATATCTTCGAGCGGCAACCAGAGATCACGCGTGAGGAACAAGATCGATTTGCGTATCAAAGTCAGATGAAAGCCAAGGTTGCGATCGAGTCCGGACGCTTTCAGGATGAGATCGTGCCGGTGACGATCCCACAGCGCAAAGGTGATCCGCTGATCGTTTCAACCGATGAGCATCCGCGCCCCGAGACGACGCTCGAGGGATTGGTAAAGTTGAAACCCGCCTTCCGTAAAAACGGAGCGGTCACGGCGGGCAATGCGTCTGGCCTGAACGATGGTGCCGCGGCAGTGCTGCTGATGACACCGGAACGAGCGAAAGACCTTGGACTCAGGCCAATGGCGCGCATCATCGCCGGGGCAGCCGCCGGAGTCGATCCGCGTGTGATGGGTTATGGGCCGATTCCGGCCACGCGCAAAGCCTTGCAGCGCGCCGGATTGACGATCGATCAGATCGATCTGTTTGAGATCAATGAGGCGTTTGCCGTGCAGTCGATCGCCTGCGTTAAAGAGCTCGGCATCCCGAACGAGAAGCTCAACGTCAACGGCGGAGCGATCGCACTGGGACATCCGCTGGGTTGTTCGGGGGCGCGCATTGTCACGACGCTGGTGCATGAGCTGAAACGGCGCGGCGCGCGTTACGGCCTGGCGACGATGTGTGTAGGCGTAGGGCAGGGCGAAGCGATCATTATTGAAATGACCAATGAATAATGAGCAAATGACAAAATCGGATGCAGCGACTAGCAGCCAACTACTAGCTGCCAGCTGCCAACAACCAGGAGGTCACCTTGAATCAAACCCTTAAAGGCATCATCAAACTAACGCGCTTCGACGAATACATCTGGTTCGTCATCGTGACGACGGCATTAGGCGCCGCCGCCGCCGGTGGAACCTTTGGCTGGCAGTGGATCGTGGCGCTGCTGGCGAACTGGACGGCCGTGGGTTTCGCGTTCATGATCAACGACGTGGAAGACGCCGCCGACGATGCGATGAATCCCGCCAAGATCAACCGCAATCCCATCTCGTGTCGGATGATCTCGCCGCGTGTAGGATACATCGCTTCGTATGCGACGCTGATCATCTCAGCGCTGTTGTACGCGCTGCTGGGAACCCTTCCGTTCATCATCGGCGTGATCAGCCTGCTCGTGGGATTCCTGTATTCGTGGCGGCGCGTGCGCATCAAGTCGATGCCGTTCGTCGATCTGATCATCCATTGCATGATGCTGGCCGGCTTCCAATTCCTGCCTGCGTATTTTGCTTACACGTCAGTTTTGAACGACAAGTTCTGGTGGCCGTTCATCGCCATCGTGTCCATCAGCATGTATGGCGAGTTGTTCAACGAGCTGCGCGATCTGGAAGGCGATTTGAAAGCGGGCGTGAAACATACGGCGGCGGTGTTAGGTGAGAACAACTCGAAGTTGTTGGCCAATCTGCTGCTGGCGGTTGGCGTTATCGCGTTGTTCATCACCCTATTTGTGGTGCAGCTGATCCCCTGGTGGGTGTTGATCTTGATGGCCGCCATCGCGTTGATCCTCATCGTGCCGCCGCTGCTGCGCGTCAGGCGATCACAGAACATGGTGCAGTTCCAAGGCTCGTTCCAGGTGCCGGTGCAAATCGCAGCAGCGCTGGCCATGACGGTCGGTTTTATGGGGCCGTGGATCAGCGCATTGTTGGGTATCCAATAAGCGAGCGGTGCCGGCCGCATGATTGAGATCAATCAAACCATTTTCGGTGGGTTGTGTTTGATCGGAGCACTGGCGCTGACCCTCGCCTGGCCGCTGGGACCACGGCGGGGCAATCACATCCTGCTGTCGGTCATCATTGTGGCACTATTCCTGCTAGCCGCGTACAACCTCATTCCTGTGACCTGGATTCCGACCACCGAAACGTGGAAGGTGATTCTGATCGGTGTGGGGTTGGGCCTGTTGGCGGTGCTTTATCGGGATGTGCGGCGCTTCCTGCGTTACTTTCGGAACAAAGTTTATCGCGTAACTCATCCTTATTACTGGTATGGGCGCTATTACCGCCGCCGCCGTCGCTCTTATTGATAGCGAAGTTATAGACGTCATGCCGGACGCAGTACGCAAATCAAAACTGCGCGATTCAATCGGCAACATACACGAAACCGTTGCAATCTTGTTTTCTACCTCTACTTTGACTTTCAGGTAATCAAGCCAGTGCCGTTTTATAGCGTAGTCGGGATTAGACAGCCCCGCGATTGCATCTTTTGAAAATGCTGTGAAATTGGCGATACTATCATCGGTAATCGTTGCCGCTGCTATTTCCGCCTCTAACTTGTTTCGCACCTTTTCTAAACCGGCATAGCGTTCGTCAATCTCGCGTCCCTGCTTTTCTAACGCCTTGTACGTTGGCCCATTGCGGCGTGACTCCGGTATATCACGCATTTCTCGAGCTGTGTGTTCGGCTTCCACTTCAGCCTCAGCCAGCATGGCCTTAACGCTTTCAAGTTGATCACGCTGTGGTGCTACCTTCTCTAAGGCTAGGGCTTGTGCTTCTTTCAACCGCAAGTAGAGTTTGTCACGTTCTGACACCACGTCAAGCAAAAACTGCCATGCTGCGGATTCTGCCCGATCTGCGTTCACCCGGTGATGATGACGGGTTTCCAATCCGACAAAAAATGACTACTTGCAGAGTTACAATGGTAGTATCTAACCTCTTTCCCCGATTTGCCAATAGCATACATCCCGGTCATGTGATAACCGCATTTGCATTTAATCATTCCGCCGATCAGGTACTCGCGACTGCTATTGCGTTCTGCCAATCGTTTGTTTGATTCACTGCGGGCTTGCGCCCGCGCCCATGTATCCTCACTCACTATCGGTGGTACAGTGTAAACGGTAATCTCTGAATCCGATCTGATAACTCTCACCTTTCGGCCATTTTATGACCGAGTTTGCGAATTATCAGGGAAGCAGGTACCCTATCCGTCATCCTAGTTGATGGACAGGAAAATTGGATCAGTTCAAGACCACTTCGGAACGCATTGATGACCTGCCCCTGCTGAACTATGGGCTCCAGCGTATGCAGGTCGACGTGATCATTGACCAGGTGCTGGGGCCACCGCATGGCCACTGGGAAGGCTTGAGTTATGGCGAAGTGGCCTTGGTCTTCGTGGCGTACGTGCTCATGTGCTGTACCCATTTCCTGAGTCCCATGCCAGAATGGGCGAGCAAACACTTGTTGAGTCTGAGTCAGGCGCTGGGTAAACCGGTACGTGAAGCAGATTTTACGGACGACCGCCTGGGCGTTATCTTGAGCCGGTTGGGGGATGGGGCCTCGCAGCGCGGTGAGCAGATTGAATTGGAACTGGGGCAACATTTCGTGCGCGCCTACGCGTTGCCAACAGATACAGTTGGGATTGATACGACGACCGTGTCGGTATATCACCAGCCCGAGACGGAGGACGGTCTGATGAAGTTTGGGCGCAGTAAAGACCATCGGCCGGACTTGCGTCAGTTCAAGCAGGGGCTCGGGACGCTTGACCCGGTCGGCGTGCCGCTCGCCACAGCGGTGGTGTCGGGCGAACAAGCGGACGATCCG
>JAUQXC010000412.1 GCA_030834825.1 Thermoflexales bacterium | reverse complement strand
TGGTCTCGTGCGCCGTATCGATGACGCGCGTGTTGTCAGATTCACAGTAGGGACATTTCATGATTGAACAATCGAATTGGAACAGATCGCACAAATGCTGCGGGCGCGTTAGTTGATTGCTACGAGTTTAACTACACGCTTGTTCCATATCTGCCTTCAATGAGGCGCAATAGTACCTTACGGCTATATATAGGACTTGATCGACAGAAAAGCACAACATCTGGGGGAGAGGAGCGCGCATAGTGTAGCACAGTCACTGCGTCGAGGTCAATGGGTAAACCTTAAAAAACGTGTTTCGTAACGCAATCGAAACATCTTTTAACCGACTCTAGACGTACATGTCACACGGTATAAACCAATCGTTCAAAAGCGAAGACTCCTTTGATTTATAATCAAAGGAGTCTTCGTATCGATCGTTGAGGAGGAGGGAGGAACTCAAACGATCAAAGATGTACGCACTGTCACACGCTCATATCTGGTCGGTGACCCGAAATCCTTGTTTAGTGATCCACCAGCCACCTGCCGCCAGAGCAGGCCAGCACCCAGCCGTGATCGTCTCAGTCTTCGTCCGTGTGATACTTGAAAGAGACCTTCACTTTGGCGCGATAAGCCATCACTTTGCCATTGTCCAGCTGCATATCCAGTTGGACCACTTCGGCAATGCGTAGATCGCGCACAGACTTGGCTGCCGTTTCGACAGCCATCGTCGCGGCTTTCTCCCACGACTCGCTGCTGGTGCCTACCAGCTCAATCACTTTATACACACTCTCAGCCATAGTAACCCCCTTGGACTTGATCGGCTACTCAGTGGCTAAAGTGCTGGCCTGAATAAGTGATTGACGTTCTGCAGCGCAAACCTTATCGTCCGCGCTTGCGCAGGAACGTCGGTACTTCCAGATTATCGACATCGACGGGCTGCTTCACCGGGAAGTCGAACAGGCTGCCGCCCGCTGACGCCGCTTCGCTCTGCGAGGCTGCCCCGGCCGATCGGTTGGCGGCTCCACCCGAATGGGAGGCGCCTACCGCAGCCGGTTGCTGCACCGGCACGCTGACCCGGCGGCGCACCGTCGGACCGGTGTGATCGAAGCCCGTTGCAATCACCGTCACGCGGATGGCATCCGCCATCTTGTCGTCGATGACCGCGCCGAAGATCAAATTCACATCGGGATGCGCCGTCTCTTTGATCAACGCCGCTGCTTGATTGACTTCGTACAACGTCATGCTCGGCCCGCCGGTCACGTTGAAGAGAATGCCGCGCGCCCCGTCAATGGTCACGTCGAGCAGTTTGCTGGTGATCGCCTGCTGGGCCGCTTGCGCGGCGCGATCGTCGCCGGTGGCCGTACCCACGGCCATCAAGGCCGCGCCGCCTTCCGACATGATCGCCTTCACGTCGGCAAAGTCCAGGTTGATCAAACCGGGGACGGTGATCAATTCACTGATACCCTGAATACCCTGGCGCAGTACATCGTCGGCGGTGCGGAAGGCCGTTTGCAGCGGCGCTTTCTTGTCCACAATCTCGAGCAGTCGATCGTTCGGGATCACAATCAACGTATCGACGTGCTCTTTCAAAGCATTGATGCCCTGCTCGGCCGAGGCGGATCGTTTGTGGCCTTCGAACGTGAAGGGCCGCGTCACCACGCCGATCGTCAGCGCGCCGACCTCTTTGGCAATGCGCGCCACGACCGGGCTGGCGCCGGTGCCGGTGCCGCCACCCATCCCACAGGTGATGAACACCATATCCGCACCCTTCAGCACGCCATACAACTCATCCGATGATTCATCGGCGGCCTTCATGCCCTGCTCGGGATTGCCGCCCGCGCCGAGGCCGCGCGTTAATTTGTCGCCGATGCGCACCCGCTTGGGCGCATTCGACAACATCAGAGCTTGCGCGTCGGTGTTGATGGCGATGAAGTCCACCCCTTGCAAGCCTTCGGTGATCATGCGGTTGACAGCGTTGGAACCGCCACCGCCCACGCCCACGACCTTAATCTGGGCATACTGCTCCGGGCCAATCGGATCGTATGGTTGCATGACTATCCCTCCTCGGATATGCAATGCATTATAGTGACAACGAGTGCCAGAATCAAGAACGAAATTCCTATTGATTGTCGGCGCGCGATCTGGCGCTCCACTTCGCGCGTTTCATTTTTAGAAACGGATCTCTTCATTACCCGCTGGACTGAACTGGAAAGATCCGATTTCTTTTAGCTGTTGCGATCCGGTAGCAGCGTCTTGATGAAGCCGCCAAAGCGATCGCCCCAATCGCCGCCCTTCTTGTCCTTGCGCGTGGGCAGCGGCTGTGCCCCGGCCTGATCGCGCCCCCACAACAACAGGCCTACTGACGTCGCATACGCCGGTGAATCGATCGCATCCGTCAGGCCCAGCAGGTTTTGCGGCGTGCCGATGCGAACGGGCAGACTTAGCACCTGGCGACCGAGTTCGCGCAGGCCGCGCAGTTGTGACGTGCCGCCCGCCAACACCACGCCCGCCGGCAGCAGGCCGTCGTAACCCGAACGCTTGATCTCCTGCATAATCAATTGATAGATCTCTTCCGTGCGCGCTTCAATAATCTCGGCCAGGTCGCGTCGCTGGACGCGGGTCACGCCGCCATCGCCAAACGCTTTCACCTGCACCACTTCGGTCGGATCGATCATCTCGTGCCGCGCGTGGCCGTGCTCGACCTTCAGCTGTTCAGCCGCCTCGAACGGGACGCGCATCCCCACGGCCACATCGTTGGTGAGATGATTCCCTCCCACGGGCAGCACCGTGGTATGCCAGACACTGCCCTCGATGAAAATCGCTATATCCGTCGTGCCGCCACCGATGTCGGCCAGGACTACGCCCATTTCCTTCTCGGTGTTGGTCAGCACGGCCTCGCCTGACGCGATCGGATCGAGCACCAGGCCATCGACGCCCACGTTGCAGCTTTCCACGCACTTCATCAAATTATGAATCGAGGAGGCCTGCCCGGTAACGATGTGCGCTTCCACTTCCAGCCGGAACCCGATCATGCCCACCGGCTCTTTCACGCCATCCTGGCCATCCACTGAATAGCCGCGCGGAATGACATGCAGCACTTCGCGATCCTGCGGGATGGCGATGGCGCGCGCCGCATCCAGTGCACGGCCGACATCGTCGCTGGTGATGCCTTTGTCGCCGCGATTGACGCCCACGACACCGCGTGAGTTGATGGCCGAGACGTGTCCGCCGGTCACGCTGACGAAAGCGCGTGCGATCTCGTAACCGCTCGATCGCTCTGCCTTCTCGATCGAGGCTTTGATGGCCGAGGCCGCCTCGACCACGTTGACCACCACGCCCTTCTTGATGCCGCGCGAAGGCGCGACGCCGACGCCGACGATCTTCAACTCGTTGTCGACCGCTTCGCCGACCAGCGTACAGACCTTGGTTGTTCCGACATCAATCCCGACAATCGTTCGTTCCACGGCCCACCTCCAACAATGATCACCCTGACTGATTGATCATTGTTCACAGAGTCCCCGCCGCGTAGCGGAGGAATTGTTCCTTATTCACTGACAAAATAGGGCGCCACCGGATAGCGCAGATCGACAAACCGCGGCACCACGTCCAG
>JAUQXC010000411.1 GCA_030834825.1 Thermoflexales bacterium | reverse complement strand
AGCGCATCCCCAATCCTGATGGTGTGCAGGAAGCAGAGATCGAGATTCGCCAAGTGTTCGAGGCGGAAGACTTCGGCGCCGAGTTCACACCTGAATTGCGGGAGCAAGAGGAGCGCTTGCGCGCCCAAATCGAGGCGACTGCCAAGTGATAGTCAGGCGGCCTCGCAGGAGCGAATGCGCAGAGGCGAGAAAATTTCCTGACAAGGGAGAACACGACCATGAGGAAATTGGTGGTTTTAACATTTGTGTCACTTGATGGGGTCATGCAAGCTCCCGGAGGCAAAGGTGAAGACCCCTCTGGCGGCTTTGATCTTGAAGGCTGGACGGTGCCCTATTTCGATGAAGTGGTGGGCATGGCCATGGAGAAACAAATGACCCCGCCGTCCGATTTGTTGCTGGGTAGAAAGACGTATGAGATATTCGCCGCATATTGGCCGGCACATGAAAACGACTGGCCAGGCGTCAATTCTGCGACGAAGTATGTGGTTTCGGATACTCGTACGGATTCGCTTTGGGACAACACGGTCTTCATCAAAAACAACGTCGTGGAAGAAATACGGAGATTGAAGCAGCAAGACGGCCCCCAGCTTCAGGTGCATGGCAGCAGTAACCTGATTCAGACTTTACTGGCAAACGACTTGGTTGACGAGTTGTGGCTAAAGATATTCCCGGTTACGCTCGGCCAGGGCAAACGGTTGTTCAGCGAGGGAACGATTCCCGCGGCCTTCCAGCTGACGGGGTCACAGACAGCACCAAGCGGTGTGATTATCGCTTCTTACAGAAGAGACGGTGAGGTCAAGCTAGGTTCTTTTTAGATGCAGCCAGCCGCTGTTTCCAAACTTGACTGACATTCTGCGCCCTTAATCAGGAGGTATGCATCAATGACTGTTCGTAGCAAGTCGGCCAGCACCCGCACCGTTATCGGCAACATCACCTTGTCTCTGGATGGAAGGGTGACCGGTCCGGGCGGCGAGTACGACATGAGCTGGATCGTCCCGCACGCCCTCACCGACGCGGCACGCGACCACATGATCGGCGTCACCTCTCCGGCCACCACCGTGCTGCTGGGCCGAAAGAACTATCAAGGCTTTGGGGGCTTCTGGCCGAAGGTCGCCGAAGACGAATCGGCGGATCCGCGCGACCGCGCCTTCTCCAAATGGCTCAATTCCGTGGAGAAGATCGTGTTCTCCTCCACGCTGAAAGAGGCGGTCTGGGAGAATTCGCGCATTGTTGACGCCGATCCCGCCGCAGTCAGCGAAGAACTGCGGCAGCAGCCTGGCGGCGACATCATCGTGCTTGCCAGCAGCAGTATCATCCAGCGCTTACTTCGGGCAGATGCACTCGATCGCCTGAGCATCACCTTATGCCCTGAAGTGGCCGGCGGCGGCGCTCACTTGTTTGAGGATGGCCTGCCGCCGTCGTCCTGGACTCTGCGCCAGAGCACCTTCACCGCGAGCGGCGCTGTGTGCCTGCTCTACGACCGAATCCGTGACAGAAAATAGATGCGGCAGATAACGTACCACTGGAAAGGAGTTCACCAAGATGAACGAAGTACAGAAGATTGTGCCAGCGTTATGGTTCGACCAGGAAACCGAGGAGGCGATTAATTTCTATATCTCCATCTTCAACGGCTCACCGCACAAGGGTCGCAATTCCAAGATCATCAGCCTCACGCGCTACGAGAAAGGCTTGGACACTCCAGGGGCGGACCAAATGGAAGGCAAGGTGCTTACCGCCATCTTTGAGCTCAATGGGCAGAGATTCATGGCCCTGGATGGAGGTCCGATCTTCAAGTTCAACGAAGCCGTGTCGTTCTATGTGGAATGCGAAGACCAAGACGAAGTCGACTACTTTTGGAAAACTCTCTCGGCGGTCCCAGAAGCCGAGCAGTGCGGCTGGCTCAAGGACAAGTTCGGCCTCTCCTGGCAAATCGTTCCGAAGCAAATGGGGGAGCTCCTGAGCAGTCCCATAAGGAAGAAGGCCCTGGCCGCCGGCAATGCCATGTTGAAGATGAAGAAGATCGTGATCGCGGATCTCCAGAGAGCATTCGACCAGGCGTGACAACCGTTTGGCCACCTAACAACTCGCTGAAGTCGCCCCGGCCAGCTGCGGCGAATTGGGGTTAATGACTATCCCAAACTATGGAGCCTTGATCCACTATGACGTCATTCAGGGATTAAGGAACCTGGCTAAAGCGACCAGCGACGAGCGGGTAAATGAAACCGCGCCGGCTTTGATTGAAACGGAAACTGACGTGAAGTATCAGAAGAAATATGCGAACGTCTGGAGGAAAGAATAGAACGAGCAACGTCGCCTGACATTCACCGCACGATTGAAGCCGTCTGGCGAATGGAGTCAGCGAAGCTGATCGCGGTCTTGGCCCACGTCGTGCGCGATGTCGGACTGGCCGAAGACTCGGCGCAGGACGCGCTGGTGATCGCACTGGAGCGGTGGCCAGAGACGGGCATCCCGGATAAGCCGGGCGCCTGGCTCACGGCCACCGCCAAGCATCGCGCGATTGATCGGATCCGGCGAAATGTAACTTTGGAACGCAAGCACGAGGAGCTGGCGCGCGAACTCATCATCCGGGAAGAATTAACTGAGGCGGATTTTGATGCCGCCTTCAACCTGGCCCTCACTAACGATGGGGATGACGATCTGCTGCGCCTGATCTTCACGGCTTGCCATCCAGTGCTCGCGACCGAAGCGCGCGTGGCCCTTACGCTGCGCCTGCTCGGCGGCTTGACGACTGAAGAGATCGCACGGGCCTTCCTTGTCTCAGGGGCGACTGTCGCTCAGCGTATTGTGCGGGCCAAGCGCACTCTGGCCGAAGCACACGTGCCCTTCGAGATTCCACGTGGAGCCGAGCGTGATGCTCGTCTGGCATCAGTACTGGAAGTTATCTATCTCATCTTCAATGAGGGCTATTCAGCCACTGCGGGTGAAGACTGGGTGCGACCCGCTCTCTGCGAGGAGGCCCTCCGCCTCGGTCGTATCCTGGCCGAACTTGTTCCACAAGAGGCTGAGGTGCATGGCCTGGCTGCATTGATGGAGATTCAGGCCTCGCGTCTGCGGGCACGGGTCGGTCCGTCGGGTGAGCCTATTCTATTGCTCGATCAAAACCGCGCGCGTTGGGATCAATTATTGATCCGGCGCGGCCTGGCCGCACTGGAACGCGCAGAAAAACTCGGTGGCACGCTTGGACCCTACGCGTTGCAAGCCGCCATCGCGGCCTGTCACGCGCAAGCGCGCACCCCCCAGGAGACGGCTTGGGTGCGCATCGCGGCGCTGTATGATGCGCTCGCCCAACTCCTGCCATCCCCTATCGTCGAGCTGAACCGGGCAGTTGCGCTCGCGATGGCATATGGCCCGGCGGCAGGGCTGGAGCTCGTGGACACGCTGACGGCTGAACCAGCGCTGAAGAACTATCACCTTCTGCCCGCCGTGCGCGGTGATCTACTTGCCAAGCTAGGCCGCTTTGATGAGGCGCGCGCGGAGTTCAAACACGCGGCAGCACTCACGCGCAACGCCCGCGAGCGCGAACTCCTGATCGAACGCGCCCGGTCAGCTGGGTTACAACGCTAACGCTGCTGAAAGGTAACGTTGCGCAAGACCCTTTTCAGGCGCCCTGGTTTTGCTCCGTAGGACACGATCAATCCAATCAACCAAGGGAGTATGAAAATGTTATTTGAAAGCAACAAAGAAATGATCTCGATCCCACAACTTCGGACCACGCTCAACGGTCGGATCATCGCGCCAGACGACGCCGCATATGACCAGGCACGCACCGTCTTTCCCGGCGGCATTGACCGGCGGCCCGCGGTCATTGTCCAAGTCGCGGACGCAACCGATGTCGCACGGGTCATCTCGCTGGCGCGTGAGACCGGAATGGAGCTCGCCATCCGCAGCGGCGGTCACAGTGCTGCCGGCCACGGCGTCTGCGACGGTGGGATTGTGCTCGACCTCTCGGCCATGCGGGCGTTGGACATTGACATTGCACAACGCACTGCGTGGGTCGAGACGGGAATGACTGCGGGTGAGTATACAATCGCTGCGGGCGCGCATGGCCTCGCAACCGGGTTCGGTGACACCGGCTCGGTCGGGATCGGGGGGATCACGTTGGGCGGTGGCGTTGGCTACCTCGTCCGCAAACACGGTCTCACGATCGACTCTCTCTTAGCGGCCGAGGTGGTGACCGCGGATGGACGGATCCTGCAGGCAGATGCAGAGACACATCCCGATCTCTTCTGGGCGATCCGGGGAGGAGGCGGCAACTTCGGCGTCGCCACCCGATTCAAGTTTCAGATGTATCCAGTCGACACCATCGTGGGCGGCATGTTGTTGTTGCCGGCGACGCCCAAGGTCATCGCGTCGTTCATCGCCGAGGCAGAAGCTGCACCTGAGGAACTCTCAACCATCGCCAACATCATGCCCGCACCGCCCATGCCGTTCGTACCGGCCGAGCATCACGGCAAGCTCAGCATCATGGCCTTTTTAGTCTACGCCGGTGCGACGGAAGCGGGCGAGCGGGCTGTCGCGCCGTTCCGGGCACTCGCCACCCCGATCGCCGACATGATCAAGCCGCTCCTATACCCGGAACTTTACCCAGCAGATGAGCAAGACTACCACCCGACCGCGGCGGCGCGCACGATGTTTATCAACACCGTGGATCAGCGTACTGCAGAGACGATTGTCGATTACCTCCAGAATTCAGACGCGTCGATGCGCGTGGCGCAGCTCCGGGTGCTGGGTGGGGCGATGGCCCGCGTGCCTGTCAACGCCACCGCGTTCGCACACCGCATGAGCCGGATCATGGTGAACGTTGCCGCCTTCTACGAAGGCCCCGAGGATCGGGTTGTGCGCGAGGCTTGGGCCTCCGATTTCGCTGCGGCACTGCGCCAGAGTGACACGGGCGTATACGTCAACTTCCTCGGGGACGAGGGCGCCGATCGGATCCGCGAGGCATATCCAGGAGCAACCTGGGATCGCCTCGTGACCATCAAGCGTCGTTACGATCCCAGCAATCTCTTCCGGCTCAACCAGAATATTCCGCCATCGATCTCATAGAGTTTAAGGAGAGATTTCATGTACAGCGTTATTCGAGCGGGCGAACTGCCGCCCAGCCCAGGGGGCACAGTAAAATTCGAGGGTGAACCCTACGGTTCGGGAATTTCGTTCTTCCTGGTCCACAACGAGCCCGGTGCAGGACCGGACTTGCACAAACATCCCTATTCCGAGACCTGGATCGTTCGCGCCGGAAAGGCCCGGATCACCGCGGACGGGCAGGACCTCGAGGCCAGTCCTGGTGACATCATCGTGGTAAGCGGCGAGACGCCCCACAAGTTCAAGAACATCGGCACCGAGCGGCTGGAGATCATCTGCATCCACTCCTCACCCCGGATAATTCAGGAGTGGTTGGCCGAAGGCTAGTTACTATTCGAGTGATCGCCGCCTGTGACGTGAGAGAACGATCGACGGACAAAAGGAAACTCAGTTGAACTTTCGTCCTTGGTTATGCGTGATCTAAATACCACATTCACGCTAAGGAGGCCACATGAGATACGGTTTCGTTTTGCCCTACGGTGACGCCAGAACTGCCGCCGACTTTGCGCATGAGGCAGAGCAAGCAGGCTGGGATGGGTTCTTTGTGTGGGAATCCGTGTGGGGCTGGGATGCCTGGATGATGCTCACCGCTGCCGCCATGCGCACCGAGCGGATCCATCTTGGCACGATGATCACCCCGCTCTCGCGCATGCGTCCTTGGGAGCTGGCCGGCAAGACCGTCACGCTCGATCATCTCTCGAACGGGCGCGTGATCCTCGCCGTCGGCTTAGGCGCGATCGATACCGGCTTTGCCGAGTTTGGCGAAGAGACCGATCGCAGAACGCGCGCCGAGCTGCTGGATGAAGGACTCGATATTGTCACAGGCCTCTGGCAGGGACAGCCCTTTCATTACGACGGTAAACATTATCACATCAAGGAAACGAAGTTCTATCCCCCGCCTCCACCCGTGCAGCAGCCGCACATTCCCATCTGGGTGGTTGGCGCCTGGCCAAAGAAAAAATCCATGCAGCGTGTCTTACGCTACGATGGTCTGCTGCCGGCGAGGTTGGACGATCAAGGCCAACACGTCGAATTCACCGCCGCGCACGTGCGTGAAATGAAGGCCTTCATCGACGCGCAGCGAATCGCCACGACGCCCTTCGACATCGTCGTCGAAGGCAAAACGCCGGGCGCTGACCCCGATCGCGCGGCTGAAATCGTTCGGGGCTGGGCCGCGGGTGGCGCCACCTGGTGGATCGAAGCGCTGTGGGGCGAACTCGATCAGCCGGTTGATCTGGAAAGCGTGCGTAAACGCCTGCAACAAGGCCCACCGCGCATTGACTAATGCTTTTCGCTTGCCCAGCGTGCTCTCAACCGAAACGCCGTTACCGGGACAGATTGAGGGGTGCGATCACGCCGTCGGGTTGTTTGACAGTCCCTGAGCAGAGCTATATAATCCGCGCCGTTGTTAAGGTAGCCTCGCAGCACAGTCCAGTGCCCCGTCCTATCGGGGCGTTATCATGTATCTCTACTCAGGAAGGTTAGTCGTGACCGAACTTACACCGATCTCCAACATCAAACCCAAGATGAAATTCGAGGGCAAAGTTACCAAGGTCGAATTGGCCGGGGCGCGCGTCGATATCGGCGCAGAGCGTGAAGCGTTCCTGCACATTTCAGAGCTGCAGCCCGGGCGGCTCGTGGTGACGCGCGTCGCCGATGTTTTGAAAGAAGGCGATGTGATCACCGTCTGGGCCAAGCAGGTCAAAGCGCAAGACGGCGTGGTCCTGCTCACCCGCATCGAGCCACCCGCGCTTGAATGGAACGATCTGCAGCGCGGCCTGAAGTTGACCGGCAAGATCGTGAAAGTCGAGGATTTCGGCGCCTTCGTCAACATCGGTGCGCCCAAGGACGGGCTGGTGCCGGTCAGCGCCATGGCCAAGACGCGCGTGGACAAGCCGTCAGACATCGTCAAAGAAGGCGATGAAATCACGGTGTGGATCACCAAATCTTCGAAGAAAGAGAACCGCATCGGCCTGAGCATGGTCGAACCGCCCGCCGTCGATTGGGCCGATCTGAGAGTCGGCCAGATCTTCAACGGCAAGGTGACACGCGTGGAAAATTTTGGCGCGTTTGTCGATATTGGTGCAGAGCGTGAAGGCATGGTGCATGTCAGCGAAATGGAAACTGGCTACGTCTCACGCCCGTCTGACGTGGTGAAGGTCGGTGAAGAAGTGGAAGTGCGCGTGATCGAGATCAATCCCAAGAAGCGCCAGATCAAGCTCACCATGAAACCTGACAT
>JAUQXC010000410.1 GCA_030834825.1 Thermoflexales bacterium | reverse complement strand
GAAAGTCGGTGGCGACCTGATCGTTGCGGCTGCGGCCCGTGTGCAGCTTGCCTGCGACCGCGCCGACGATTTCGCCCAGCCGCCGCTCGATCAGCGTGTGAATGTCTTCCTCGCCGGTTTGGAAGTCAAGACGGCCGTCTTGAATCTCATCCTGAATCGTATTCAGTCCCGCCACCAGCTGCTCGGCCTCCAACGCCGTGATCACATTCGCGCGCGCCAGGGCCAGCGCCCACGCAATGGAGCCGCGCACATCCACCTCGGCTAAGCGCCAATCGAACGGCAGCGAATTATTGAACTCCGCCGCCAGTTGATTTTGATTTTCAGAGAACCGCCCGCCCCAAAGTGTCATTGTTGATTTCCGATTTTGGATTTTAGATCGTTACTCCCCTCTCCTGATTCTTGTTGTTCAGCTCAGGAGAGGGACTGGGGGTGAGGTCTAATCCCGCTTGAAAACAGAGTAATCCGGTTCTGCGTAGCGACTCTGCCCGCTCCCCGCCACATCCATCATTGCGCGGACCTTGACCGGCAGGCTGAACAACTTGATGAAGCCCGCCGCATCCTTCTGATCGTACACATCCTCTTGACCGAATGTGGCGAAGTCTTCGCGATATAGGCTAAACGGGCTTCTGCGCCCCACCGGGGTGACACTGCCTTTGTACAACTTCAGGCGCACCGAGCCGGTAACGTTCTGCTGGGTCTTATCGAAAAAGACTTGCAGCGCCTCGCGCAGGGGCGTGAACCACTGGCCAAAGTAAACCAGCTCGGCAAAACGTTGCGCCACGGTATCCTTGTAATGCAACGTGTCGCGATCGAGCGTGATCGCTTCCAGTTCGCGATGGGCTGCATACAGGATCGCGCCGCCGGGCGTTTCATACACACCGTGGGATTTCATCCCCACCAGCCGGTTCTCCACCAGATCCACGCGGCCTACGCCGTGCTTCCCGCCAATCTCGTTGAGCACCTCGAGGATGGCCGCCGGGCCGTAGGGCTGTCCATCGACGGCCACCGGGATGCCGCGCGCGAAATCGACCGTGACCAGCTGCGCCTCGTCGGGGGCATTCTCCGGCGAGACACTGAGCTGGAACATGCTCTCTTCGGGTTCGATCCAGGGATCTTCCAGCAGGCCGCCTTCGTGCGAAAGATGCCACAAATTGCGATCGCGGCTATAGATCGATTTCTCGGTCACGGGCACGGGCACGTTGTGTGACCGGGCATAATCCAGCGCATCCTGCCGCGAGCGGATGGTCCATTCGCGCCAGGGCACGATCACTTTCAAGCGCGGATCGAGCGCATTGTACGTCAATTCAAAGCGGACCTGATCGTTGCCCTTGCCCGTGCAGCCGTGCGCCACGGCGTCGGCGTCTTCTTCCTGCGCGATGACCACCTGATATTTGGCAATGAGCGGACGCGCCACCGAGGTGCCCAATAAGTACTTGCGCTCGTAGACCGCGCTGGACTGCAATAAAGGAAAGAGATATTCACTGGCGAATTCGTCGCGCAGATCCTTGATGATGAGTTTGCTGGCGCCACTGGCTTTCGCTTTGGCCTCCAACCCCGACATTTCTTCACCCTGGCCGATGTCCGCACAAAAACAGATGACCTCGCAGCCATAATTCTCGCGCAGCCATGGCACAATCACCGAGGTATCCAGTCCTCCGGAATACGCCAGGACCACTTTTTTGACGCTAGGTTTAGGCATGCTGCTGCTCCTTTCAAAAATAAAATGCCCGCCGGGGATTCCGGCGGGCTTCGGTGTTGCAGGCGCGTTGACTCAGGCGTAGGCGCGTGCTAAACGTTCAGCATCCGACCTTCCCCAGGGGATGGACGGCGGGCTTGGAACGCTTAGAACGAGGTGTCTCTACCAAGTTAAGAGTCATACAGTTAATTCCTCAAGTGACCGCAACTTTATCATGCTGACCTACCGGCGTCAACCGTCAATCTGCATAGTTTTTGTCGAAGTGATTTGGTGAATGTATACGAGATTCTACTCCCCTCTCCTGATTCTTTGAAACAGGAGAGGGGGCGGGGGTTTCGTGCAAAGATTCCATTGACAACGGTTAAGCACGCGGGTACACTCTCGCACAATTACCAACAACCGATAATCAGTAACGATGCCATCTGAAGATCACGTCAGTACCTACCTTCAACGAGCGCTCTCGATCCTGCGCGATGCCGGCGCGGAGATCAGCCGCCTGGGTCCGCAGACCTCACTGACCGAAGCGCTGCAGCTCATCGCGTCCACAGCCCTGCACTTGATCGAGACCCGGCCCGACGATAATGCCAACACCGTCATCTACACCTGCGATCCGATCACGGGGGCGTTTGAAGTGCGCTCGCGTGTCTCAGCCGGCGAGGGACAGCGCCCGCTCATCGACGACACGCCGCGCCCTGATGGCGTCGGCGCCACGGCGCTCGCGCGCCGCACCCGTGTGCTCTCTTACGAAGAACTCGACATGGCCTTTCATCCGCTCAAGTATGAAGCGGGCATTCGCACCGCCGCGTGCTATCCGCTGTTGGTTTCGGGTCAGCCGATCGGGGCCTTGTACTTTGGCCTGTATTCCGATCGACACTTCACCCCTCACGAATTGTTGATCTTCGACACCTTCGTGCAGCTCGCCGCCGTCGCCATTTACAACACGCGTCAGTATCAGGGCATCAACCGGGCCTTGCAGCGCAAGATCGATGAACTGGAGCGCCTGCAAGATGCCAGCCGCCTGATCAGCTCACGCCTGCATCTGGATGGCACTTTGCATGAGATTCTCAGCGTGGCCCTCGAACTCATCCAGGCCGACCACGGATCGTTCGGCTTGCTGGACAAGTCCACCCACCTGCTGCACAAGAATGTGACGATCGGCGGCAAGGACGACGATCCCGAAGTGGGCCTGCCCATTAGCGCCGCCAGCGGCGTCATGGGTTGGGCCGCACTGCATCGCCAGCCCATTCGCATCGACGATCTGCGCGAGCCGCCATGGTCCGAGATTTATCGGCCCTTCCTGGCCGATCGGGAAATGCGCTCGGAGCTCGCCGTGCCGCTGCTCGGCCCCGGCGGCGGACTGGAAGGTGTGCTCAACGCGGAAAGTCCGCGCGTCGCGGCTTTCACCAGCGAGGATCAACGCATGCTCGATGCGTTGGCCACGCAAGCCGTCATCGCCATTCAAGAAGCCAAGCTGCTCAACACCATCGAAGAAGTCACCTCCCACCTGGTAGGTCATTCACCGGATGAAGTCTTTGCTTTATTGATCGAGCGCGTGTGCGATCTGCTCAACGTGGCACATGCCGCCATCTGGGAAATCGATCCGCGCGACACTCAGATGCTGGCGTTGCGGGCCGCCACCCGATCGATTCCGCAGCCTTATCCGGTTCCTGTGCAGGGCAGTCTGCTGGGTTCAGCCATGCAGCTGCGTGAACCCACCAAAGCGCTCGATCTGATCGCCGATCCACGGGTGCAGCGGCCTGAGCTGGTGCAACACCTGGGTCTCATGTCGGCCTTGATCGCGCCGCTGATCGATCGGGAAGGCAAGGCGCGTGGCGCGTTTGGCGTGTATAGTAGCACGCCGCGCGATTTCTCGGACTGGGACATGCGCCTGCTGGCCTGCCTCGCCAATCATGCCGCCGTCGCCATTCAACAGGCGCAGGCGGTGGAACAGCTCAAAGCGGCGCGCACACGCCAGGTCCTGGCGGAAACGTTCGCGGTGTTTGGCGACATCTCAGCGAATCTACTCCACCGCGTGAACAACCTCATCGGCGTGATTCCGGTACGCGTGCAGGGCATCGCCGATAAGCGGCCCGCCTTGAACGACGATGCCTATGTGGCCAACGGCCTGCGCGAGATCGAAGACAGCGCCCGCGCTGCCATGGAAGCCGCGCGCGAAACCATGGCTTATCTGCGCCCCATGCGCGAACAGGCCACCTCGATTGAAAAATGTTATCAAACCGCCTTGAAGCGGCTGTCGATTCCGCCCCACATCACCGTGACCGCCTGCCAGCTACAAGCCTTGCCGTCGGTATTGGCTGGTGAAGAGCAATTGCGCCTGGTCTTCGTCAACCTCATCGACAATGCGATCGATGCGTTGGGCGAACAGGCAGGACACATCGAAGTTCAGGGGCGTGTCGTCAAAGATCCGTTGGATGACACGCGCCGCCTGATCGAGATCGCCGTCAAAGATGACGGCTCCGGCATCGATCCGGCGTTGAACGACAAAGTCTTCGAGCCGGCTTTTTCGACCAAGGGATCGGCCAAGAAAATGGGCTTCGGCTTGTGGTGGACCCGATCTTTGATCCAGCGCTTTGGCGGCAGCATTCGCGTGGAAAATAATTCCGATCGCGGTTGCACCTTCGTCGTACAGCTGCCCGCGTTGGGTGAGGTGAACTCATGAATCCCGTCCTCGTAGAACCCGCCGCGCAATCGCTGCGCGCCTTGATCGTCGACGACGACCCGCGCTGGCGCGCCATCGTGGCCGAAGTCCTCAGCGAGCTGGGCTGGAGTATCACGGCGCTGGCCGCTCCGCCCGACGATGTGCGCGGCTACCAGTTGGCCGTGCTCGACATCGCGCTCGATCCCCTCGTCGCTCGCAATCGCGACGGACTTGAATTAACCCGGCAAGTCACCACGCAGGGCACGCCGTGTGTGGTGCTCTCTGGCCTGGAGGATGAGGATCTCGCCGCGCAGATCAAACAGCTGCCGCACGTCCTCGATTTCATGCCCAAAACCGCCTTTCGCCGCGACGTCTTCATCAACCTCGTGCGGCAGATCGGCGCGCCCGCCATCGTCGAAGCGCCGCACCTGTTGATCGTCGAAGATGATGCGCGGTGGCGCGATATTTACGAGGACGTGTTGTCTGACGAAGGCTATGTGCTGCACTCGGCCATCAGTTACGGTGAAGCGCGCGGCTGGTTGCAACGCGAAGAGATCGCACTCGCCATCGTCGATCTGCATCTCATCAGTTCGGCGGCTCCGCAGGACAATCGCGACGGCTTCTGGATGCTGCGCGCCGCTCAGCAACGCCGCATTCCCACCATCGTCGTCAGCGCGTTGGGGGCGCCAGACGACATCGATCGGGCCTACGAGGAATTCAACGTCTTCGCTTTCGTGGAGAAAGAAGGCTTCGATCGGCGTGAATTCCGCACGATGATCGCGGAAGCCATTCATGCGCACCGGCGGGCAGCACCCGGGAACGAAGCAGCCCCCGATCAAAAAACGCCCGCCGTCTCAGTGCTGGCCGAGCTGACCGACCGCGAACGCGACGTGCTGGCCTTGCTGGCCAAAGGCCACACCAATCGTCAGATCGCGGATCAACTCGGCATCACCGCCAATACCGTCAAGAAACACGTCGATCACATTCTGCAAAAGTTGCAGGTCAGCACGCGGGCCGCCGCCGTCGCCGTGGCCATGCGCGCCGAAAGAAATTAACCGCTTTGGACACGGATGTGCGCGCAGCTAACACGGATCAAAATGGATTTTAAAAATCCGTGTCACCCGTGTCCAAGTTTCTAGCCAAGGGAAGAAGATGTCAGAACTAGCACTCATCAATTTCACGCGCGGGGTGCCTGCTACGGAGTCGTTCCCGCTTGACGAGGTGATCGACGCCGCACGGGCCGCCGTCGATCATCACGGCAAAGTCATTCTGCCATATGGTCCCTCGCCGGGCTTTGCGCCGCTGCGCGAATGGCTGGCGCACGGGCATGAAGTTGAACCCGACCAGGTTCTCATCGGCAACGGCTCGCTGCAAGTCATGGAGTTTTTGCTGTGGAGCCAGCTGCAGCCCGGGGATGTCGTCTTCACCGAAGCGCCCACTTACGATCGCACGCTGACGCTGCTGCGGCGGCATCGGGCCAACGTCGTCGGCATTCCGTTGCAGGAAGACGGGCCGGATCTCGACGCGCTGGAAACGGCGTTGCAGCAGCATACGCCCAAGTTCTTCTACCTC
Organism: Thermoflexales bacterium; assembly: GCA_030834825.1. Lineage (GTDB taxonomy): Bacteria > Chloroflexota > Anaerolineae > Fen-1058 > Fen-1058 > Fen-1058. The sequence continues at coordinate 3,670 of JAUQXC010000410.1, read as the reverse complement.
ATCCCCGACTTTCAGAACCCGGCCGGCACCACTTGTTCCGGACCGAAACGCCACCGCATCGTGGAATTGGCACAACACTACAACTTCATCCTGGTGGAAGACGCGCCGTATCGCCAGCTGCGCTATCGGGGTTTTGAAGAGCCGTCGTTGTTCAAGCTGGCCCCGCAACAGGTGCTGCATATGAGCTCGTTCAGCAAGCTCATCGGTCCCGGTCCGCGCATCGGCTTCATGCTGGGCCAGGCCGAAACCATCGCGCAGCTGGCCAAGATTGCAGAAGACACCTACATCACGCCGAACTATCTGGCGCAGGGCATTACTTACGAATGGTGCCGGCGCGGCTTCCTGACACCGCAGATCGAAAAACTCAAGCGCCTTTACTCGCCGCGCCTCGACGCCTGCCTCAGCGCCATCGATGAACATTTGCCCGGCGCATTAGCCATTCGCCCCGATGGCGGCTTCTTCATCTCGCTCACGCTGCCCGCCGGGGTACTGACCACCGAAGTGCGTGAGCGTGCGAAGAAGTTCAATCTCAATCTGGCCGACGGTTTGGCCTTCTTTCCCAACGGCGGTGGCGAACGGTTCTTGCGGTTGCCGTTCTGCGCGTTGACACCTGACGAAATTCATGAGGGCATTCATCGATTGGCGCAAGCGGTGGAAGCCGTGAAGCCGCCGCCCAAGCCGCACGCATTCAACAATTGGGATAAGCGCCTGGAGTTATCGGACACTGTGCGGTTGCTAGGCGATCTGTTGGGACAAGTGGTCAGTACGGAAGAGTCACCGCAGTTGTTTGAGACGGAGGAAAGAATTCGCGCCCTGGCTAAAGCACGGCGTGCGGGTGAAGGGCAGGCAGGTGGACGCCTGGCCGCCGAAGTCGCCACGTTGATGCCCAATGCCGCGCGCGGCGTGGCCGCAGCTTTTACCCTGTACTTCGATCTGATCAATGTGGCTGAAGAGGATTATCGGGTGCAGGCCCTGCGCCAACGCCAGCGTGAACTTCATCCCAACCCCGTCGACGAATCGATCGCCGACGCGATCGGGCAGTTGAAAGCACGTGGCCTCACGCGCGAACAAATGGCCGCCGTGCTAAATCAACTGCATATTGAGTTGGTGCTCACCGCGCATCCCACCGAGGCAAAGCGCCGTACCATCTTGTCCAAGTTGCAGCGCGTGGGCCAGGGGCTGCGCCGCCTGGATGCCACCGATCTCTTGCCGCACGAACGCGAGGAAGTGCTGAATGCGCTGCGCGCCGAGATCACGGCGTTGTGGCTCACCGATCAAGCGCGTACTGCGAAACCCGGTGTCACCGACGAAGTGCGCACCGGGTTGTATTTCATCGGCGAGATTTTCTGGGAGGTGTTGCCGCGCATCTATGCGGATCTGGACGCAGCACTCGCACAACATTATCCGCAGTTAAAGAGTCCCGCGCGCTGGCTCAGCCTTGCGTCGTGGATCGGCGGCGATCGGGACGGCAACCCCAACGTAACCGCCGAAATCACGGCCGAAACCCTGCGCCTGCATCGCGGTCTGGCGATCGAGCAACATCGCAAAGCGTTGCACGATGTGTCACGGCGCTTCAGTCTCAGCGCGCGCCGCAGCCCCCCGCCCCCCAAGTTGAAAGCGTGGCTCGAGGCGCGCCATCCCCTGCCCCAACACGTAGCCTTTCTGGAAAGGCGCTACGCGGACGAACCCTATCGTTTGACACTGTCGCTGTTGTCGGCCGATCTGGAACAGGCTTCGCAGGAGCAGATGACGGCGCGCTTGCTGGAAAACACACCCCATACGGCGCGTATCAGTTTGAGCGATCTCGCCCAGCCGATCGAACTCATTGCCTCGGGGACACCGCCCGCTTTGTCACAATATCCACTCCACCTGGTGCAGCAGCAATTGGAGATCTTCGGCCTGCACACGGCCCATCTGGATATTCGCGAGGATTCCACCCGGCTCACCGCCACACTGGGCGAAATTCTGCGAGCCTTGAACCTCGACACGACTTTCGAGCAGAGTGACGATCTGAGCCGCTCGCGCACCTTGCTGCGCCTGCTGGCGCAACCCGCGCCGCAGCTCGCCGAGAATCCCGGCATCACTCCGGACACTTCTGAAACGTGGGCGACATTTCGTCTGCTGTCACGCGTTCAGCACATCTATGGTCACGAACTGCTGGGGCCGTTCATCATCTCCATGACACATGGGGCGGCGGATGTTTTGACGGTTTTGCTGATGGCGCGTTGGACGGGCTGCGCGGACGGGCTGCACATTGCGCCGTTGTTTGAGACGCTTGACGATCTCTCCAACGCGCCGCGTATTCTGGCCGACTTGTTTTCACAGGAGGCCTATCGCCTTCACCTCGCGCGCTGCAACGGTGAACAGACGATCATGATCGGCTATTCAGACAGCAACAAGGACGGCGGTTACCTCGCTGCGAATTGGGCGTTATATCGTGCGCAGGAAAATATCGCGCGTGTGTGCCGTGAGTCTGGCGTCAAATTGACACTGTTCCATGGGCGCGGCGGATCGGTGGCGCGCGGCGGTGGTCCGGCCAATCGCGCCATCCGCGCCCAGCCGCCCGGCACGATCAATGGACGCTTTCGCATGACCGAACAAGGCGAAACGATCGCCTCACGGTACGCCAACCCCGATCTAGCTCATCGGCATCTGGAACAAGTCGTCAACGCGGTGCTGCTATCCTCGACCCCACTTGATCCGGCGGCGGCGATCCCGTCCGCCTGGCGTGAAGCGCTCAACCGGCTCGCGCGCGATGCCTGGCGCGCCTATCACGCGTTGGTGTACGACACGCCGGCGTTTCTCGACTATTGGCATGCGGTCACGCCCATTGACGAGATCAGCCGTTTGCGGATCGGATCGCGTCCCACCACACGCCGCAACAATGCGTTGAAGTTGGAGTATGTGCGCGCCATTCCCTGGGTCTTCTCTTGGATGCAGAGCCGCTTCAATCTGCCAGGCTGGTACGGACTGGGTGCGGCGTTGAGCGAACATTCGGCCACGCTCAATCGTGAGATGTATGAGCAGTGGCCATTCTTCCGCGCCTTGCTGGACAATGCGGAGATGTCGTTGTTGAAGGCCGACATGGGCATCGCCACGCTGTATTCGCAGCTCGCGCCGGATCAAGCTTGCGCGCAGCAGATTTTCGATCGGGTGCGCGCCGAGTACGATCGGACGGTTGCAACCGTGCTCACCGCGACCCAGCACGCCAACCTCATGGACAGCGACCCGATCATTCAACGATCGATCCAACTCCGCAATCCCTACGTCGATCCATTGAACTACATTCAAGTGGATATGCTGCGCCGCTTGCGCGCCCTGCCCGATCAGGACGGCGGCGAAGCCGAGGCGTTACGCGAAGTGATCGTGATGACGGTTAACGGGATCGCGTCAGGGCTAAGGAATACAGGCTGACCGTCTCGCTCATTTTGCAAGCTGGCATCTGGCAAATGATCGCGAGCTTGTGCAAGCTGCCTGACCTGTTCCACGCTTTGAGCGGCAAAGTGATCAACGTTTGGCAAATGAATTCTTGTCGTCACGGAAAATCACCTGAATGGGGGTTGTTGGGTCGTGCGAGTTTTGATATAGTAACACGCGTGAGAGGCATGCAAAACACAAAACTTCTCACAAACAATTGATTCCTCCGGGGTGTGGGTTTGGGCCAAGACGC
>JAUQXC010000409.1 GCA_030834825.1 Thermoflexales bacterium | reverse complement strand
CTGCCCAGCTGCGGGTTTTGACTTTTTTAGGGACGGTTGGTGTATACCAACTTCTGTGCCCCTGGACTTTATCCTCAAATGATGCTGCTTACGGAGATACGCACATGACGGATCGTCCTCGCATGATGGTCGTTGAAGATGACCGTGATACCGCCGAGATGCTGGCCGCTTATTTTGAAGCGCAGGGTTATGCGGTGACGCATGTCTCGTGGGGCGCCGATGCCGTGCGGCAGGCGCAGGAAGGCGCGACGCCGGACCTGATCCTGCTGGATATCCGCTTGCCCGATATGGATGGCTTTGAAGTCTGCAAGCGCCTGCGCTCGCACCGCCGCACGCAGTACATCCCGATTATTTTCCTGACCGAAAAGCGTGAACGGGGCGATCGTCTCTCGGGTCTGGAGCTGGGCGCGGTGGATTACATTACCAAGCCGTTCGACGTGCAGGACCTGCGGCTCCGCGTACGTAACATTCTGCGGCGCTCGAAATATCAGACGCTGGTGCACCCGGTGACGGGCCTGCCCAATCAAGAACTGGTGGACGAGCGGTTGAACGTCTTATTGAATCAGCACAACTGGGCCTTGCTCACGATTCAGGCGGGCGGGCTGGATGGCTTTGCCGATCGTTATGGCTTTGTCGCGCGGGATGATGCGCTGCGCGCGCTGGCCCTGCTGATGAACAACTCGGTCAACGAGGGCCAGTCGGACCCCGACAGTTCCTTCGTGGGTCAATTGAACGACAATAGCTTCATCATCATCGTCGATGCGGGACGCGCCACCGAGCTGCGCGATCGGTTGATGGCGCGCATCAAGCAGTCGATCAATTTCTTCTACCCGGCCAAGGAGCGCACGCCCACCGACGAGCGGCCGCAGCTGACGTTTGCGCTGGGCCTGATCACTGCGCAGCAAGGCCCTTATGCCGACGGCGAAGTGTTGAAAGAAGCCTGCCTTGGGTCGATTCAGCCGGTCGTTTGATCCGGCTGGTAATCAGCGTCGAATCGCCCACAGAACGTGGGCGATTTCTTTTTACAAGCTACCCGGCTGCGGAAGGAATTGGTCGATTTAGAGCAGTTTCCAGGTTGATTTACGGTGTTTCTTGCTCCCGGTCCGCTCTGCGTGGTCACATCCGCCGTTTGAGCCGCTGGATGTGACCATCCAGTGGGAGCGAAGTCGTAAACCAAAGTGGAATTCGCTCTAGAACCCCAGTTTCTGCTTCCCGTTTCATCGGGAAGAGCCATTTTTACCTGGGACAGGGATGGTATAATCGGCGCGCGGAGTATCCATGAAACTAATTGTTGTGGTCCCAACCTATAACGAAGCGGATAACATCGCCGCCTTCACGACCGCGCTGTTTGCGCTGAACGTGCCTGAGTTGAACGTGCTAGTGGTGGATGATGAATCGCCTGATGGCACCGGCAAAATCGTGGATGAGCTGGCGGCCCAAAATGATCGACTGCACATCCTGCATCGCACCGGGCTGCGCGGCCTGGGGCGCGCTTACGTCGCTGGGTTCTGCTGGGCGCTGGAGCGCAGCTTCGATCGCATCATTCAAATGGACGCCGATTTCTCTCATTCGCCTAATTACATCCCGACGCTGTTGGAGAAATCGAACGAGTACGACGTGGTTGTCGGATCGCGTTACGTGCCGGGCGGAGGGCACGATGAGCACTGGGAGGCGGGCCGTATTTTCCTCAGTGCCTGGGCCAACTTCTATGCCCGCCTGATCCTGCGCATGAAGGTCCACGACGCCACGGCGGGCTTTAAGTGTTGGACGCGTCACGCGCTTGAAATCATTCGGCTCGAGCGGGTACGCTCCAATGGCTACGTCTTTCAAGTGGAGATGGCCTACCTGTGCCAGCGACTCAAATTGCGTGTGGTGGAGATCCCCATCTACTTTGAAGATCGCCGCATCGGCCAAAGCAAGATGAGCATTCCCGTGAAGCTCGAAGCCGCCTGGCGCACGTGGCAGGTAGGCTGGCGTCATCGCAGGGTCAAATGAGCAATCCGTCTCCGCTGCGCTGCGGGGACTACGTGATCAATTGACAACGCTCAATGACCAGCGACCAATGACAAAATACGGGTGCGCGGCCTCCCACACCCAATTTCTAACATCAAACTTCCAACCTCCAACCTCCAAAATCCATGTTCCGACGCCGTCGTGCTGATCTTCTGATTCTCGCAGTGCTGCTCGTGCTACCGCTGCTGTTATTCTGGCCGGTGACGCTGGGCGGCAAGACGTTGCTGCCCGTCGACAACCTCTATCAGTGGCAGCCGTGGAAAGCGGCCGCGGAGCAGTTCAACGCGCAGATTCCGCAGAATCAACTGGTCAGCGATCTGATCCTGGAAAACTATGCGTGGAAGCACTTCATCGTCGAGTCGCTTGCCAAGCGACAGCTTCCGCTGTGGAATCCTTATCAGTTTGCCGGCGCGCCGTTCTTAGCGAATGGTCAGCACTCCGCATATTACCCGTTCAGCATCCTCTTTTACCTCCTGCCGCTGACCCTGGCTTACGGTTGGTTCACGGTTTCGCAGTTGTTCCTGGCAGGTGCGTTCATGTATGTGTTCGCGCGCGTGATCGGGATGGGACGCCTGGCCAGCTTGACCGCCGCCCTCGTCTATCAGCTCAGCGGGTTCACCATCGTCAGTGTGGTGTTCACGATGATCATCGCGGCGGCGGCGTGGCTGCCGTTGTTGCTCGCTGCGATCGAGTTGATCATCCAGCAGCGATCGGCCTTCCGCCGGCCGTCCACTGTGCCGTGGATCATCCTCGGCGCGGTCGCGCTGGCCTGCCAGATCATGGCTGGGCATATTGAGATCACTTATTACACGCTGCTGATCATGGGGCTATATGCAGCGTGGCGGCTGGTGGCGGTCGCAAGAAGCAAGAGGCAAGACGCAGGACGTAGGAAGCAGGATGCAGGAAGCAAGAAGCAAGATGTTTTACGTTTTACGTTTCACGTCTCACGAAGGCCCGTCCTTGCGCTGATCGTGCTGGTGTTGTTAGGCGTCGGCATGGCGGCGATTCAACTACTGCCCTACGTCGAAATTTTGCCGCAGAATTTCCGCGCAGGATCGGCCACGTTCGATCAGGTGCGCAGTTGGGCGCTGCCGCCACGACATGTGCTGGCCATGCTGATGCCCAACTTCTTCGGCAATCCGGCGGAGCATACCGTCTTCGATATCTTCACCGGGCAGAACGTGCTGCTCAATAGTCCGTTTAATGCGCAGAACCCTCAAGGTGCGCACAGCACCATGTGGGGCATCAAGAACTACGTCGAGGGTGGGGCCTACCTGGGTATTCTGCCTTTGCTGTTGGCAATCTACGGTCTGGTGCGCGGCGGTTATCCGCAGACCCGATCGCAGCGCTGGTTCTTCGTGTTTCTCGCGGTCATCTCGCTGGCGTTCATGTTCGGCACGCCGCTGTACGCGATTTTGTACTACGGCCTGCCGGGTATCAATCAACTGCACTCGCCGTTTCGCTGGATCTGGCCGTTCACGATCTCGATTGCGGTGCTCGCGGGCATCGGCGTTGACGCGTTGATGATCCATCATCAGCGCGACAAATATGTGCGGCCCCGCCAAGGCCCGATCAATTTCTTCTGCCTCAAAGGCCCGATTTCTTTCCGCACGATCCTGGCGGGGCTGGCGTTCTGGCCGGGCGTGCTCTTGCTCGTCGGCCTGTTCGTGTCCCGCCTGATCTTCCCCACTCCATCGCTTGCGTTCGCCGATACATTGCGGCAAGCCATGGCGCTGGCGAACACCGCGTTCGATGATCCGCAGTTGTTCTATGCGCACCTGTGGCGCAATGTGCTGCTGTTCGCCTCGTTCCTCACGATGAGCGGCATCGTGTTGCGTGTCTCGCTATGCCCGATCTTTTTGAAGCCTCCCGGAGGTTTTAAACCTCCGGGAGGGTGGCAAGTTGCGATCTGGAAACCCCTCTTACTCGTCGTGCTGGTACTCGATCTCTTCGTCGGCGCGATCGGATTCAATCCTGCCGTCGATCCGAAACTGCTTGAGTACACGCCGCCCGTGATAGGCTTCCTCAAGCAAGATACATCGCAATGGCGCTTCACCACATTCGATCCGCACGGGCGCAAGACGTTCAACGCCAACGGTGGCTGGCCGTATCGTCTGCAGGACGTGCGCGGCTACGATTCGATCATCCTCAAGCAGTACGCCGCTTACATGGGTGTGATCGAGGAACAGAACGAGATGCAGTTCAACCGGATCCAGCCGATCACGCAGTACAGCGGCCTCGATTCGCCCATGCTCGATCTGCTGAATGTGAAGTATGTCCTGACCGATCCCGACGTGCCGATCGAAAGCCCCAAGTACCAGCTGGTCTACGATGCCGAAGTGAAAGTGTACGAGAATCTCGGCGTGTTGCCGCGCGCGTTCACCATGCCAATCGGCTGCGAGACGGTTACGGATGATGCGCTCGCCGCGTTGAAGCAGCACGACCCACGCATGACGGTGATCCTCGACGCGCCAAAACTGGATTCCCGCCTTCGCGGGAATGACGTCGCTCCGTGCGTGTTGACCGCAGCGGAGGTGATCGACTATCAGATCAACGATGTCGTGATCAAGTCGAAGACAGATCAACCTGCCTGGCTCGTGTTGAATGATACCTATTTCACCGGGTGGATGGCCTTTAGGGTGAACGCGGATCAATCGGAAACGGAAGTGCCAATCACACGCGCCTACGGCAATTTCCGCGCCGTGCCGGTCGAAGCCGGCGAGAGCACTATCCACTTCAAGTACAGCCCGATGTCATTCAAGTTGGGACTGTTCGTCTCCTTCATGGCGTGGATGATCGTCGTCTTCCTGCTGGCGATCTGGTTGTGGCGGCTGGCTTATCGCGAAGAGAAACATGCCGCCACGATGACGCAGCGTGTAGCGAAGAACTCACTCGCGCCGATGGCGTTGAACCTGTTCAATCGCGGCATCGATTTTGCCTTTGCGGCGTTGATGCTGCGCATCCTGCAGCCGGCCGGGTCGGGCAATTACTATACGGCGGTGGTGCTGGTCAGTTGGTTCGAGATTCTGTCTAACTTCGGGCTGAATACCTTCCTGACGCGCGAGGTGTCCCGCGATCGATCGGGCGCGAATCGTTACCTGGCGAACACCTCCATCTTGCGCCTGCTGCTGGCGGGGGGCGGACTACCGCTCTTCATGCTGATCATCCTGGTGGGCAGCGGCGTGTTGGAACTCACCACAGAGACGATCATCACGATCGTGCTGCTGGCGCTGGCGCAGATCCCCAGCAGTCTTAGCACCGGCATCACCGCGTTGTTCTACGCCTACGAAAAGGCCGAATATCCGGCGGCGTTGGGTGTGGTGACCGTGTTGTTAAAAGTGCTGCTGGGCGTGCCCGCGCTGCTGGCGGGGTGGGGCATCATCGGCTTGGGCGCGGTCAGCTTGATCGTCAACTGCATCACGTTTGTGGTGTTGTACGCGTTGATGTGGCGGCTGGACATTGCGCGTCTGCGCTTGCGCGCTTACGGGATCGAAAGCGATGGACAGTTGCGGCGTGGCATGCTGCGTGAATCGTTCCCGCTGATGCTCAATCACTTGCTGGCGACGTTGTTCTTCAAAGTCGATGTGCCCATGCTGCAAGCGCTGCAAGGTCCGGCGGTCGTGGGTTGGTATAGCACCGCCTATAAATGGATCGATGCGCTAAACATCATTCCCGCCTATTCGACAATGGCGCTGTTTCCGGTGATGTCGCGGCAGGCAACCGAAGACAAAGCGGCGTTGATGCGCTCGACGCGCTTTGCCATCAAGTTCCTGGTGATGATCGCGCTGCCCGTTGCCGTGCTGACGACGTTCCTCGCGCCGTTTCTGGTGCTGGTGCTGGGCGGCCAGGCGTATCTGCCGCACGCCGCCGTCGCGTTGCAAATCATGATCTGGTCGATCCCGTTTGGGTGGATCAACAGCATCGTCAATTACATCCTTATCGCGCTGGGCCAGCAAAGCAAATTGACGCGCGCCTTTATCGTGGGCCTCTCATTCAACATCGTCGCCAACCTGCTGTTGATTCCGCACTTCTCGTATGTGGCCGCCGCCGCGATCACGATCCTGTCGGAGTTGATCGAGGGCCTCGTGTTCATGATCTACCTCGAACGGTCGCTGGGCTCAATCCGCTGGCTGCATTTGTTGTGGCGCTTGTTCGCCTCGGCAGGCGCGATGCTGAGCGTCATGGCGCTGGCGTGGCCGGTGCATCCGCTCGCGGCGCTGATTGCGGGGCCGGTGGTTTATCTCGGTGGATTGGTGGTGCTGAAGGTGATCGGGCCGGAGGAGAAGCGCGTGCTCAATCGGCTGCGGGGTGGTGGCGAGTCAGCGAATCGGTGAGCACGATTTGATGACACGCGTTGCGCTGAATGCCAACGAACAAATTCGCGCCTCCTGAGTGTTCTGCTGATCGTCCGCCTACGCTCGGCTGATTAGCCCGTTAGGCGCGATTTTAAGCGCAGCGAAGAATCGATAGCAAGCACGGTCTGCCATTCAGATCGAATCAAGGACAACCTCATGTCAGACACTCCTTCACGCGTGGCAATGATCACCGGTGGGAACAGCGGCATCGGCTTTGCCACCGCCCGCAAACTCGCGGCGCAAGGCTTTCATGTGATCCTGGCCTCGCGGAACCAACAGACCAGCGTGCAGGCCATCGCACGTATTCAAGCTGGCCAGCCAACCGCTCGCGTCGAGTCGATTCCGCTGGACCTGGCCTCCTTCGCGTCGGTTCGGCAATGCGCGGCGGCCTTTCAAGCGAAAGGTTATCCACTGCACGTGTTGATCAACAACGCGGGCGGAGCGATCAAGGGCAGGCAGGCCAGCTTCACGGCCGACGGTTTCGAGATGACGTTCGGCACGAATCATCTGGGGCATTTCCTGCTCACCAATCTGCTGCTCGACAATTTGAAACAATCGGCTCCAGCGCGCGTGATCACCGTGTCGTCGCAGCGGCACATTCCCGGTTATGCGGGCGGGCCGGGGGCGAAGTTCGATTACGATAATTTGAAAGGGGAGAAGTTCTACGACTCCGCGACCTTCTACCAAAATTCCAAGCTGGCGAACATGTGGTTCACGTATGAGTTGCAGCGGAGACTAGCGGGCAGCGGTGTGACGTCGAATGCAGTGTGTCCGGGTTTCGTGCCGGAGGCGATCGGTGACCGCCGGACGTCACCGCTTGATCGGTTGTTGTATCGGAAGATTTTGCCGCAGATGCCGTTTGCGCGCACACTCGATCAGGCGTCTTCAGCATATCTGCTGGCCGCCACGGATCCGCGCTGGGAAGGTCTTGGTGGCAAGTTCATCGTGGATGGCAAAGAGCGATGCTCGAGCGACGAGTCTTACGACGAAGCAAAGGCGCGGCATTTGTGGGACCTGAGCTGGACCTGGTGTGGGCTGGATGGAAGTGTCTCGGCCTGATCGCATGCTCGATCGGCCGCGAGGAGCACGCGGGGCGGAAGAGAATCAGCGGCTGGAGGAATCGGCGAGGATATAACTGGTGTCGATGAAGATCGGCGCATTCACTGCTTGTCAGTTCCATAGAGGTAGTGATCATGCTGCTCTGATAAATCGTCAAGGCCCAGGTCCGTGGCGCGATCCAGAATGCGCTGAAACGCAGGCGGCGGCTGCAGATAGACATGCTTTTCCTGTGCTTCCGCCACGAGGCGTACGATCATATCGACAGGATCTTTGGCGTTCTCCTGTGCAGTCAATGACTGAAGTTCCGCATATAAATCAGCCGGAAGTTCAACGGCGACGACGGGTGCTTCCATAGCATAATCTCTGACCTGATTGTAACGCTCTCGTCGCATGTTGTAAAGTTGGGCCAGAGGAGAAGCGCGCGCTCTATCCGCTACGGGAATCACGCGGCGCGGAAGAGAACGAGCGAATCAACGAATCGGCGGCAAGAGGATTTGAACCTTAGACCCATACACAGATGCATCATACCTATACGGGCAAGCGGCGGCACTCCGCGCACAAGATGCAACGGTTCGAAAGTCCCGTTTTGCGGGTTGCGTGGGCAGCCCCCTCCCGGCCTCCCCCGTCGTATGAACAACAAAAGCATTCGACAGGGGAGGGGTATTCTTCATCCCTCATCCATCATCCCTTACTTGTGGTAGAATCCTTCTCGACCTTTACCTCGGAGTGAATCCGCATGATCATTCGACTCGAAAATATCGCGCAGTACGTCGGGCAGACGGTCACCATTCAAGGCTGGTTGTATGACAAGACCGACAAAGGTAAGTTGCAATTCCTGCAGGTCCGTGATGGCACCGGCATCGCGCAGGCCGTGGTCTTCAAGAAGGACATCTCGCCGGAACTGTTTGAACAGGCCAAGCGTCTGACACAGGAATCGAGCATTATCGTTACCGGATCGATTCGGGCCGACGAG
>JAUQXC010000408.1 GCA_030834825.1 Thermoflexales bacterium | reverse complement strand
CACCTGCGCTTCGCGCTCCGTCAATTGTTCCTCAGCAGGCGGCAGATCGGGCGGGCGTTTCAACTCGCCCACCAGCTTGCGCGCAATCGTCGGGTGCAGTGAAACCTCGCCGCTTTCTACGTCGCGAATCGCCTGCAGCAGCTCGTGCGGCGCGGCGTCCTTGAGCAGATAACCCGTGGCCCCGGCTTTGATGGCAGGAAAGATGTGATCGTCTTCGGCGAAGCTGGTCAGCACCAAAATGCGCGCCTGCGGATCGTCACGCTTGATGTCGTAGATCGCTTCGAGGCCAGTCTTGCGCGGCATCGCCATATCGAGCAGGATCACATCCGGATGAAGTGCGGCGGCCAGCTCCACCGCAACCACACCGTCTGGCGCTTCGCCCACCAGTTCCAGATCTGGTTCGGTAGCGATGAGTGCGCGCAGCCCATGGCGCACCACGGCGTGATCATCGGCGATGAGGATACGAATGCGTTCGGTCATAAGGATTCTCCCAAGCTTGCTCACCGCAGTGCGGTGCCAGTGTCACTGTGCGCGCCATGCCGCGCGCAGATCGTGAAATCTTTATGGCGCGGCCGGGATCGAGCGGGGCACTTCGACGGCCACCCGCGTGCCTTTGCCCGGCACCGAGTCCAGGATCAGCGTGCCCCGCAGTTGAGTCACACGTTCCTGCATACTGATCAATCCCAGCCCGCCCTTCGCTTCGACCGCACGTGCCGCCAACCCACGGCCATCGTCGGCCACTTCAAGTGTGACGCGATCGCCCTCGCTGCGCAAGCGCACCGACACCGATCGCGCAGCCGCATGCTTTAGCGCATTGTTCAACGCCTCTTGTGCAATGCGAAATAGTCCTTCCTCTTGCGCAAAGGTCAGATTGCTCAAACCACCCTCGATGAGGAACCGCGCTTCAATGCCGGCCCGCTTTTCGACGGAATCCAGCCGGGCCTGCAGCGCCCCGATCAGCCCTTCGCGTTCCAAGGCCAGCGGCCGCAGTTGATACACCAGCAGCCGCATCTCTTTAAGTGACTGCTGCGCAATCTCGCCAATGTCGCCTAAATATTGGCCGGCCTGGTGCACGTCATTCGCTTCCATCAGGCGGCGTCCTGCTTCGGCCAGCAACGTCAGACTGTAGAGCGACTGCGTCACCGAATCGTGCAAATCACGCGCAAAACGTTGGCGCTCTTCCAAGACGGCCTTGCCTTGAGCTTCCGTGAATAGGCGCGCGTTCTCCAACGCCACGGCCACCTGATCGGCCAGCGCCAGAACGACGCCAGCCCGATGATCATCATAGAAGCCGGGCTGCTCATGCTCCAGGGACAGGTTGCCGATGACGCGGCCTTTGGCGACGAGGGGTACACCCATCCAGGATCGGACGTGAGTGAGGATCGCCTCGATGTTCGCGGAACCTTCCGCCCGGAAAGTGATCGCCCATGGATCATCCGGGGAAAAAATGTCGGGAATAGCCAGCACACGCCGGTGGATCAAGACCTCCTCGGCCACGCGCCCCTTGAGCGAAAATTCCATGCCGGTTTGACGATCGACGCGCGTCAGTCCACGCGCGGCGCGCACACACAACACCTGCCCCTCCAACGTATTGATCCGCGCGCTGGTGTAGTCCACGAAGACCCTCAACGCGTCCAGAATCAGTCCCAGCAGCGGCTCAATTTCGAGCGTCGAGGCCATCTTGCGTGAGACATCGAGCAAGGTGGAAAGCTCGCGCGTGCGCTCGGTGACGCGCTGTTCGAGCAGCTGCTCAGCCTCTACTTGCGTGGTGATGTCATGCAGCACCGCCAGCAGATGGCGCTGGCCGCGATACACGAACGGGATGCCGGTCACTTCCACCGGAAATAGCGAGCCGTCCTTGCGCACATCCACCGCCCGGCAGCGATATTGATCGCCGGCACTGACCGTCGCCACGAACTCCTGGAAGAGCGGCAGTGAATCAGGATGAATGATCTGAATGGGCGGTATCTGGCGGAATTCCTCCATGGTGTAGCCATGCATGTGGGCCACCGCCGGATTAAAGTCGATCATCTGCCCTTCGATGCTGTCGATAAATAAACCATCGCTCACCGATTCGAAGATGCTGCGATATTGTTCTTCGCGTTCGCGCAGTGCCCACTCAGCCTCCACCTGCGCGCTGATGTCGCGCACGATGGCAAAGGCGTGCGGTTGGCCGCGCAAGGTGAACGGTGTGCCGATGACTTCGATGTGAAAGAGCGAGCCATCTTTGCGCACATCTACCGCGCGGCAACGATATTCCTGGCCGGCCTTAACCGTCTCCATAAAAGCCGCAAACAAGGGCCGTGAGTCGGGATGAATGAATTGTGCCGGTTGTACCTGGCGAAATTCCTCTACAGTGTAGCCATGCATGTGGGCCATTGCCGGGTTGAATTCCACCAGTTGGCCCTCAAGGTCATTGATCGCCAGACCATCCAGGTTAGACTCAAAGACGTTGCGGTATTGTTCTTCGCGCTCGCGCAGTGCCGCCTCAGCCTGCACCTGGGCGCTGATATCGCGCACGATCGCAAAGGCGTGCGGTTGACCGCGCAAAGTGAATGGTGTACCAACGACTTCGATGTGGAAGGTCGAGCCGTCTTTGCGCACGTCGACGGCCCGGCAGCGGTATTCCCGCCCGGCTTTAATCGTCTCCATGAAAGCCACAAACAAAGGCCGTGAGTCAGGGTGAACGAACTGTTCCGGTTGTACCTGGCGAAATTCTTCCACAGTGTAACCGTGCATGTGAGCGGCGGCCGGATTGAAATCGACCAGCCGCCCGGTGAGGTCATTGATAAACAACCCGTCCAGACTGGACTCAAAGACATTGCGATATTGCAGTTCGCGCTCGCGCAATGTTTGTTCCACCTGCACGCGTTCCGTGATGTCACGCACCAGCGCCAAAGCGTGGGGCTCGCCCCGATAGAGGAATTGAGTACCCATCACTTCAATCGGAAACTGCGAGCCATCCTTGCGTACGTCAATACCTTCATTGCGAAAAGGACGGCCAGCACGCGCGGCTTCGATGAATTCGAGAAGTCCTTCCATCTGCTCAGGGTGAACAAGTTGTGCGGAGCGCAGGCCGCGGCACTCTTCGACCGTGTAACCGTGCATGCGGGCGCCGGCCGGGTTCACATCCACGATGCGCCCGTCGAGACTGTTAATGAACAGCCCGTCGAGGCTGGCCTCAAAAATGCTGCGATACTGCTCTTCGCGCTCACGCAGTGATCCTTCCACCTGTTTACGCTCGGAGATGTCCTGTACGTTAGCCACGCGATAGAGGACCTGTCCGTTCTCGTCCTTGACAGCCGTCAAATCGACCAGCACAGGAAAGATCGTGCCATTCTTGTGGATGTGTTTCGACTCGCTGACGGCGTGGCCAGTCTCATTGGCCGCCTGAATGAGTGCGTTCAGCTCAGCGGCGGTGCCGGGTGCAAAGACGCTGGCGATGGGCAGGCCGGAGAGTTCTTCGACGGTGTAGCCGTGCATCCGGGCGTAGGCGGGATTCATCATCTCCAGCGAACGACCATCGGCGCTGCCGATCGCCACACCCCATTCGGCGTGCTCGAAGATGTGCGCCCAGCGATGCAGGGACTGCTCGGCTTGGCGGCGCCGGGCGATGTCTTCCTCGAGCTGGTGGTTGATGCGCGTGATGTCCTGCGTGCGTTGTTGCACAGCTTGCGCGAGCAAAGCCTGGCGATTGACCAACAGATAAATCAGGCTGGCCAGCAGCACCAGCACGATCAACCCGCCCGTGGCAAAAACAAACGCTGAGCGCTGGCCTAGTTCTACGCTCAGCGTTGCGGCCTGGTACCAACTCAGCGCCAAGGCCCAGAGCGGCAACAGGATGATCACGGCCAGCAAGGTGGCGATCAGCGCACCGCCACGCGGACTGCGCGTCCACACGGCGAATCGCTCCACCACACGGTCCGACTGGTTGGTCATGGTTCCCTCGTCTATACCACATGCCACGCACGCGTCAGCAGGCTACGCGACGGCATCGATTCTTTTGGCGATCTAACAGGCAAATATCATTGAGGCAGCGCGCAGGCTAGGGGCACGCGCTGGAATGCTTGGCTATTTTAACTATAGCATCAAGTGAAAGGCTTCGCAATGCGCTTTTTAAGAATAAAAACGATGAAGCGCTCCCTCAGAACCGTTCGCCGGTCACATCCGTATTCATTCGGCAAATATGTTATGCTTGAGTTAAGCCATGGGAACCACTGTTATCGCTACGGGGGCGCTTGAACGCGCGATCTTAAGAACCCTGTTGTACTCCGATTTATTCGATTATCCGCTCACACCCGAAGAGGTAGCGCACTATCTGAGCGGTGTGCCGAGTACGGCGGATGAAGTCCGCGCTTGTCTGGCGCGCACGCACAACCTGGCCGATCGGGTCGTTGCGATCGATGGTTACCTGGCCCTGCGTGGACGAGAAGCCTTGATCGCACGACGGCTCGTTCGAGCCGCTTCCTCCGATCGGTTGTGGCAACGTGCGCGGCGCTTTGTGCGGGTGCTGCGGCTCCTGCCCTTCGTGCGCATGCTTGCGATCACGGGCGCATTGTCGATGAACAATAGCACTGCCGGCGACGACATCGACGTCTTGATCGTGACTGCGCCCCATCGCGTGTGGTTGACGCGCGCGTGCGCGGTGGCGCTGGTCTACGTCGGCAAGCTCTGCGGCGATACGTTGTGTCCCAATTACGTGATCTCGGAGCAGGCGCTCACGCTCGAGCGGCGCACGCTATTCACTGCGCATGAGTTCGCTCAAATGGTTCCGGTGTATGGCCGCTGTGTTTATGATCAAATGTGCGCGGCCAATCGCTGGATTCAGACGCTGTTGCCCAATGCCGTGCGTCCGTTGCGGAGCGAGCCTGATCAACAGCCGGGATTCATCGGGTGCACGCTGAAGCGCGGCTTGGAACGTTTGCTCGCCGGCCGCCTGGGCGATGCGCTGGAAGCGTGGGAAATGCGCCGCAAAATCCGCAAGTTTCAGCGTAAACTCGCTCGCCCCGATGGCGACGCGATGCTCGATCGCGATCATGTGAAAGGCCACTTCGACGATTACGGCGGGCCGGTGATGCGCCTCTATGCCGAGCGTCTGACACAATTCGAATCATGACAGACATCCTGTTCGGCCAATCCTATTATCTGTGCTTCGATCCCAAGCTACAGGCCGCCCGACAGCCTTATCCACCCTTGGGAAGCATGTATGCCGCCGCGTACTTGCGCGCCCGCGGCTACAACGTGGCATTATTCGACGCCATGCTCGCCGCTTCGGAAAACGAGTGGGCCGTCGCCCTCGAACGGCATCAACCGCGTTTTGCCGTCCTGTACGAAGACAACTTCAATTACTTGAGTAAGATGTGTTTGCGGCGCATGCGTGAGGCCGCCTTTACCATGATCGCGCTGGCCAAGGCGCGCGGCTGCACGGTGATCTTGTGCGGGGCCGATGCGACCGATCACGCCGCTGACTACCTGGCACGCGGCGCAGATTTTGTCTTGATCGGCGAGGGCGAAGTCACGCTGGGTGAGTTGCTCGATCGGTTGACGCCTCCCCGCGAACTAAGTAAACCGCATCCTTCGACTCCCTCTTCGTCTCCCCTTCACGTTGTTCAGGATCGCTCAGAGTCCGCTCAGGATGCGCTGCACGACATTCTCGGTCTTGCCTGGCAGGGCGGCCACACGCCGCGCAGGCCGGATATCACGCAGCTCGACGATTTACCGTTTCCCGCGTGGGACTTGATCGACGTCGCGCGCTACCGCGCCATCTGGCTGCAACAGCATGGCTACTATTCGCTGAACATGGTGACGACGCGCGGCTGTCCTTATCATTGCAACTGGTGCGCCAAGCCAATTTGGGGGCAACGCTATCATTCGCGCTCGCCGGAAAACGTGGTAGCGGAGATGAAGTGGCTGAAAGAAACGTATCAGCCCGATCACATCTGGTTCGCCGACGACATCTTTGGCCTGAGGCCCGGTTGGATCGAGCGCTTCGGTCAACTCGCGCGCGAACAGGCCGCCGTCATTCCATTCAAGTGTCTCTCCCGCGCCGATTTGATCAAGCCTGCGGTTGTTGCCGGTTTGAAGTCCGCCGGCTGTCAGACCATCTGGATAGGCGCGGAATCCGGCTCGCAGCGCATTCTCGATGCAATGGAGAAAGGCACCACGGTGCAGCAGATCGTCGAGGCGCGTCGCCTGTTAGGGAACGCCGGAATTGAAGTGGCGTACTTTTTGCAGTTCGGTTATCCCGGCGAAACGCGCGCCGATCTTGAAGCCACGCTCGCCCTGGTGCGCGCTACGCAGCCCGACGACATCGGCATCTCGGTGTCTTATCCGTTGCCCGGCACCAAATTCTATGAGCGCGTCAAAGCGCAGTTGGGCGAGAAACAAAACTGGGACAGCAGTGCCGATCTGGCGATGTTGTATCAAGGTCCGTTCACCACGGAATTCTATCGCCAGTTACACACGGTGGTCCATCAAGAATTTCGCCTGCACAAAGGCTGGGAGGAATTGAAGCGCGTGGCACGACAGCCCACTCACTGGCGGTTACGGCAGGCGCGTCTGATCGCCGCGGCGCTCTATCGCTGGATCACCTTGCCCTGGGCGCGTTGGCGACTGTCGCGCCTGGAACATCGATCGCCACAGGCCGTTGCACCGCTGCCCGTGACACTGAGCCAGCAGGAAGCCGCACAGCCCAGTTCACAATCGCGATCATGAATACAACGCCTACCTCACCTCGCGATCACTTTGATCGTGTCGCTGCGGCCTTCTCGCGCAAAGCGGCTGAATACGATGCCTTCGGCGACGATCATCTCAACCTCGCGCGCCTGCGGCGCAAGGTTTACGATCACGTCCGGCGGTTTGCGCGACCGGCCGATCGGATCCTGGAACTCAACGCAGGCACTGGCCTTGATGCCGCGTTCTTCGCCCGGCAGGGCTATAACGTGCACGCCATCGACATCGCACCCGGCATGCTCGATCATCTGGCAGCCAAGATCGAGCAGCAGCACCTGCGCGATCGGCTGACCTATCAAGCGTTGTCGTTCACCGAGCTCGACCAGGTGGCGGGCGGCCCGTTCAACTATCTCTTCTCCAATTTCGGCGGACTGAATTGTATCCCCGATTTGTCCCTGGTCACACAGCATCTACCCAAGGTTCTGGCGCCGGGTGGCAAGTTAACGTGGGTCATCATGCCACCGCTGTGTCCGTGGGAGATGGCGCTGCTCCTGAAAGGCAAATATCATCTGGCCACGCGGCGTCTACGACGCGGCGGCGTGCTGGCGCACGTCGCGGGAGTGCGCTTCATGACGTATTACTTCACGCCGCGCCAGGTGATGAACGCACTCGGCCCTGACTTTCGCTTATTGGGTTTAGAGGGCCTCGCTGTTTTCACACCACCGGCCGATCGCGTGGATTTTCCCCGGCGTTTTCCACGCCTCTATCGCGCGCTCGTGAAGATCGATGATGCGCTTGCATCGCACGCGCCGTTCAATCACTGGGGCGACTTTTTCATCTTGACCGCACAAGATACCCGGCATGAATGAGTTTCTTTTCGCGTGCCCAATCTGTCGCACACCCTTGACTCGGGGGGATGCGACACGGCAGCACTGTCGCAGCGATAACACACTCTATGAGTGCCGCGACGGTATCTGGCGTTTTCTGACGCTCGATCGACAGACCCATTTCGATCGGTTCATGCACGAATATCAATTTGTGCGACAAGCCGAGGAGCGCGGTTCCAGGGACGCCGCCTATTATCGGGCGTTGCCCTTTGCTGATCTGAGTGGCCGGTTCACGGCCGATTGGCGGATCCGCGCCCACAGTTTCAACGCGTTTCAACGCGCGGTGCTGCAGCCCCTGGAACATGCCATGCAGCATCCGTTGCGCGTGATCGATCTGGGGGCCGGTAACGGCTGGCTCTCTTACCGACTGGCGCAGCGCGGTCACCTCGTCGCTGCGATTGATCTGCTCACCAATTCGCTCGACGGTCTCGGCGCGCATATCCACTACGACACCGCTTTTATGCCTGCGCAGGCCGAGTTCGATCGGCTGCCGTTCGTCGAGGATCAGATCGATCTAGTCATCTTCAACGCCTCACTGCACTATTCCACGCATTATGAGACGACACTGTGTGAAGCGCTGCGGGTGCTGAAACCTGGTGGGCAACTGGTCATCCTGGATTCACCGCTGTATCGATCGGCTGACAGCGGCACACAAATGGTGCACGAGCGCGAAGCGGCTTTCACCCGCACTTACGGCTTCCCATCGAACACGCTTCCCAGCGAAAACTATCTGACCGATCAGCGCTTGCGCGATCTGGCGGAGACACTACACCTGCACTGGAAATTCATTCAACCCTTTTACGGTTGGCGCTGGTCGCTGCGTCCACTCAAGGCCCGGTTGCTGCGACGGCGCGAACCGGCGCGTTTCGCCGTCATCACGGGGCAGCGATGGACTTAAACGCACGTTCGTCGCTGACCGCTCCCGTTGTTCAACCGTTGACTCGGCGTATCAGATTGAACTCGATCTGGTTATTGCTGGCGCGTCTGATCGCGCAGGCCCAACTGATCGTGTTTACGGTGCTTGTGGCCCGCAGTCTGGGAGCAAGCGGGTTCGGGCAATATGCCTTCGTTGCCGCGCTGATCTTTTTAGGCAATGTCGCCACCACTTTCGGCACCGATACTTTACTGATCCGCGAAGTGGCGCGCGATCGACAAGCCACTAACGGCCTGATCTCCGCCGCGTTATGGATTCAATTACTGCTCTCCGTAACGTGGCTGATCATCGTCGCATTCGGCGCGGATATCTTGCGTGACCAGTCGCCCGAAGTCGTGTTAGCGCTGAAGGTGTACGGCCTGTCGCTGATTCCGCTGGCCTTCTACACAGTGTTTACCTCGCTGCTGCGCGCACACGAGCGCATGGATGTGTATCTGCTGCTCAACGTCGTCGTGGCATTCGCTCAACTTGGCGGAGCGTGGCTCGTGCTTCAAGAGCAAGGCAGCCTGCTGTCATTGGTGATGATGTTGAACGTCGTGCAGTTCAGTGTGGCAATCGTTGCCGGGGTGCTGTGCCGTAGCCGCTTACCGACATTCCGCTTTCACTGGAACGTCACGCGATCTCAACTGATCAGCATCGTGCGTCTGGCGTGGCCGTTCGCCCTATTGAGCGTGTTGGCCGTGACGTATCAACGCTTGGGCGTATTGCTGTTATCCACGCTCGCGACGGACACTCAAGCCGGATGGTTCGCCGCCGCTACGCGCGTCATCGAACCGTTGAAGATGTTGCACTTCGCCGTACTGGGCGCGCTGCTGCCGGCGCTGTCTCAGCTTGACACGCCGCTGGCCCAGCGACAACAGAACCACTTGGCCGCTCACCTCTTCCACCGTTCTCTGTTATTTCTGCTTACCTTCAGTATGTTAGCAGCAGGTGTGAGCGCCCTGCTCGCACAACCGATCGTGCAGTTGCTCTTTGGTGCAAGTTACGCACCATCCGCCTCGCTGGTACAACTACTAGCAGCGAGTCTGATCCCGTACACGATCTCCGCCATTCTCTCACTGCGGCTGGTCACGCAAGGCCAAGAACGAAGTATCTTGTGGGCCACAGCCTTGAGCGTGACGGTAGCTTTCATGTTGAATCGCTGGCTGATTCCAGGTTACGGTTCAAGTGGAGCCGCGCTGGCCCTCGTCGGCAGCGAGAGTTTCCTCGCGCTGATGTTACTCAGCTTAAGGCGGGGCTGTTGAATTGAATGATAGAAACCGGGTTTCTCCATGCTTGAGGGAATTGGCACTTCACGTGCAGAAACCCGGTTTCTGAGTGTTAGAGGAGCTGATGCTGAACTTGCCAGAAAATACAGGCGATGACACGCCCATCCTCACGGCCGCCGACGTGCTGGCTCAGCGCTGGCGCACGAGCCGCACACCCAGGATTCCGCCACCCCACACGATCATCATTTGTTATCAGCGCGATGCGCCGGCAGCGCTGTTTAAGCGCTATCGCGCCATCAAGGTCGCCGGCTTCTTCGGCGACCTGCACACGCTGAAAACAAGCGGCCAATCGATCGGGGTACTGCAGCCCGTCGGCCCCGGCGCACCGATTGTCGCGGCGGCGGTGGAAGAATTGATCGCGTTCGGCGTACAGCGGTTCATCGCGATCGGAGTGGCGGGTGGCCTGCAACCCGATCTGTATTCCGGCGACATCGTCCTTTGCGATCGCGCCTTGCGTGACGAAGGCACCTCATACCATTATCTGCCGCCCGCCCGATCGGTCGACGCCAATGTGACGCTGGTCCAGCACATCGACGAGGCTTTAGGCGCGCAGCACATCGATCATGCGCGAGGCACCAGTTGGACGACCGATGCACCGTATCGTGAGATGCGCCGCAAGGTGGAGGCTTATCGTAGCGAAGGTGTAAAAACGGTCGAGATGGAAACCGCCGCGTTGTTTGCTGTAGGTCAGCGCCTAAAGGTGCCGACGGCCGCCGTGCTCGTGATCGGCGATCGGTTGGCCGATCTCACGTGGCAGTCGCCCAGCGATCCACAAGCCTTGCGACACAGTCTCGCCAGCGTCGCCCAAGCCATCGTCGAGTGGTTAAGGACAGAGTGAAGGTCACATGTCCGTGGCGATTGTCGTGAATGCCTACAACCGGCCCGCTGCCTTGGCGCGCTTATTGGCGTCGTTGCAGCAAGCCGCCTATCCCGCTGATGTGCCCGTGCCGTTGATCATCTCGATCGATCACGGCGGCGCTGCCGCCGTGCGGACCCTGGCCCATCACTTCATGTGGCCGCATGGCCCGCTTGAAGTGATCGTGCAAGAACAGCATCTGGGGCTGGTGCAGCACTTTTTCGCGTGTGGCGATCTGACGCAACGCTATGACGCGATCGTCTATCTGGAAGACGATCTGACGGTCTCGCCGGTCTTCTTGGCCTACGCCACACAAGCTCTGTCGTTCTATCAACATGATCAGCGAGTGGCCGGGCTGTCGCTGTTCGGTCTGTGGTTCAATGGTTACACCCAGCAGCCCTTCGTGCCACTGGCCGATGGCTCCGATGCATTTTTCGTGCAGGTCCCTTACACGTTGGGGTTGGCTTTTACACGCGCACATTGGACTCGCTTCAAAGCCTGGCTTTCTTCATCTACGGCTGTACCAACAGCACCACTGCACGAAGCCTGGCTGCACTTTGACAGCAACGATTGGTTTCCGCCGCTAACGCGGTTTACAGTTGCCACGAATCGTTATTTCGTTTTTCCGCGCGTCTCGCATGTCACCGGCTGGGGCGATGTGGGCACACACTTTGAGCAGGCCACGCGCTTTTTGCAAGTACCATTGCAGCGCGACAAACAGCACTACACTTTCAAGCAGCTGGATGAGGCGGTGGCCGTGTATGATTCCTTCTTTGAACTTCAACCCGATCGGCTTAATCGATTGACCGATCGCTGGCGCGGCTATAACTACACACTCGACCTGTATGGCAGCAAGTCTCAAGCGAATTTGCGCGCGCTGCGCGCGGAGTACACTTTTACTTCGCGGCCCTGCCGCAACCCCAGCGCTTCGTTTGGCAAGACACGCTGGCCCATCGAGATGAACGTCGTCGATCAAGTGCCAGGCGCCGAGATTCACTTTTGCCGCACGGCAGATATTCGTTGGGATCGACTGTCACGCTTGCGGTTGTGGCACAGCAACTATGAATACTTCGCGCGCGGGCGCGCCCCGCGGCTGACCACGATCTTGAAATTGGCGCTGGTGAAAGCCCTGCACCGTTTCCGGCCTCGCTAACATGACTGCTCGCCTTCTACGTATCAGCCGTGCGGCTACGTTAGTCACCCTCGTCGTGATGGCGTGGCAGGTCAGTCTGCCGCTGGCCCTGCCGCAGTTTGATACAGCCCGTCTTCCTTTGCCTTACCTTGCGCCGGCAGTGCCCCTCGCCGAGATTACAGCCCTCATCGCCATCAACGCTTACGCTTTGGCAGGCTGGCCTAATCGTGATGTGATATACACCGGCTGGCGCCGAGTCTTTGCGCTGACCATGCTAGGCCTGATCCTTTTCGCGGCACTCTCCATCACCTGGTCACTCCACCAAGGCTTGGCGGCGATCCAAGTGCTGCACGTGGCAATCTGGGCCGCCTTTACCCTGCTGATCGCCTGCGCCGATTGGTCTCCTGCGTCGATGACGTCCGCTCTATTGTCGGGAGTGTTGCTGCACAGCATCGTCGGATTCATTCAGATCGGCCTGCGTCCCGTGGTAGCCATTACACCGCAAAACAGCGGCATCAGCGTCGTATTCAACGGCACGGAACACTGGCAGCGCGTTTATGGACTAAGCCCGCATCCTAATCTGCTGGGCGGCCACCTGGCAGTGAGTGCAATCTTGACCGTGGGACTTATCCTCACCCAACAGCGCCGCAAACGATTTCTGTTGAGCATGGCCTGGCTGATCATCTGGTTCACGCTGCTGCTGACATTCTCACGCTCAGCCTGGCTGGCCGTGATCGGCGGCAGTGTCGTCGCCATGGCATTCCTGATCCGTGGCAGACATTTAACGCGGTCATTGAGCAAGCCGCTGATGATACTGAGTGGTCTGGGGATGATGGCCATCGTGATCTTCGGCGTGTGGTTTCAACCCTTTCTCGCCAATCGCCTAGACGTCAGGACGATACCCTATGAAATGCAAGCCATCACCGGCCGCTTGAACTCGGCTCGCTTGGCGCTACAGATCTTCACGGCACATCCGGTGACGGGGGTGGGCCTGGCACAATCAATCGTTGCCCTGCGCGATCAGTTCGGTACAGCGATCGATTGGATACACAACGTGCCGTTGTTGATCGCGGCGGAGCTGGGTGGAGTGGGCATCGTACTCAGCGGGTCGCTGCTGATGGCGTTGTTGGCGATGGGCGCACGACGTTGGCAGACACGAACGATCGCGCTGGGGCAGGCCTTAATTGGGGGCGCACTCGGTGCACTGCTAATCGTGATGCAGTTCGATCACTACGCATGGACGACGGCCCAGGGCGGATTGTTGTGGGCGTGGCTCGTGGGGTGGTGGCTGCGCGCCGAAACATCGCGGCGCTGTGATCACGCCACCGAGTCGTAGACGCGCACCGTTTCGGCGGCGGCTCGCTGCCACGAAAATTCTGCCGCCCGTGCCAGTCCCGCCGCACGGAGATTGGCCTGCCGGACATCATCCGTGGCCAGGCACACCAGGCCATGTGCGATATCAACCCCAGCCAGCGGATCGATCAAGTAGCTCGCGCCCGACGCAATCTCCGCCAACGATGAGTTATTGGACGTGAGCACGGGCGTGCCGCACGCCATCGCCTCAACGACGGGCAAGCCAAACCCTTCATATACCGATGGAAAAGCCAGC
>JAUQXC010000407.1 GCA_030834825.1 Thermoflexales bacterium | reverse complement strand
CGGGCCGCGCACGATACCGCTGAGGAAAAGCAGCAGGAAGAAGCCGAGCTGCACGATTACATCCGGCGCGAACGCGAAGGCGTGATTCTGTGCTTTGTGGGGCCGCCGGGTGTGGGCAAGACTTCACTGGGGCAGTCGATCGCCCGGGCGATGGGCCGCAAATTCATCCGCCAGTCACTGGGCGGCGTGCGCGATGAAGCCGAGATTCGTGGTTTTCGCCGCACCTACATCGGCTCGATGCCGGGGCGTATCATTCAGGCGCTGCGCCGCATCGAGACACGCAATCCCATCTTTATGCTCGACGAGGTGGACAAGCTCACCTCCGATTTTCGCGGTGATCCGTCATCGGCGCTGCTGGAAGTGCTGGACCCGGAGCAGAACCGCGAGTTCCGCGATCATTACATTGATGTGCCCTTCGATCTCTCGCAAGTGATCTTCATTTGCACGGCCAATTATCTGGAAGCGATTCCCGGCCCGCTGCGCGATCGCATGGAAGTGATTCAGCTGTCGGGCTACACCGATCTGGAAAAGATCGCCATCGCGCAGGGTTATTTGATCCCGCGCCAGATCAAAGAGAACGGCCTGCGGCATGACGAAGTGAAGTTTACCGACGCGGCCTTGACGCAGATCATTCGCGACTATACGCGCGAGGCAGGCGTGCGCCATCTTGAGCGGGAAATCGGCCGGGTGTGCCGCAAGCTGGCGACCAAGATCGCCGAAGGCACAACGACCCAAGTCATCATCGACAAGGCCGAGGTGCCTGCCTATCTGGGCAAGCCGCGCTTCTATGGCGAGATTGCGGAACGCACCCAGATTCCGGGTGTGGCGACGGGCCTGGCCTGGACCCCAGTGGGCGGCGACATCATGTTTATCGAGGCGACGCAGATGCCGGGCGGACGCGGGTTCCAATTGACCGGTCAGCTGGGCGATGTGATGCGCGAGAGCGCGCAGGCCGCCATGTCCTACGTGCGTTCACGGGCCGATCGGCTGGCCGTTACCGCCGAATTTTTCGCCAAGCACGACATTCACCTGCACGTCCCGGCAGGCGCGGTGCCCAAGGATGGACCCTCGGCCGGCGTGACCATGGCGACGGCGCTGGCCTCCCTCTTGACGGGCCGTGCGGTCCGCGGCGATCTGGCGATGACGGGCGAAATTACGCTGCGCGGGCTGGTGCTGCCGGTGGGCGGCATTAAAGAGAAAGTGCTGGCGGCCCATCGCGCCGGTTTGACCACGGTGATCCTGCCGAACCGCAATGAGAAGGACTTGGAAGATTTGCCACAGGAAGTCCGTGATTCGCTGAAATTCATCCTGGTCGAGCAGGTCGATCAGGTCTTCGACGCGGCGCTGACCCGGACCGTTAAAGCGTCCAACAATGGGCGCAAACCTGCCGCCAAGCTCCGGGGAAGCCCGGGTACGGCAAAGCGGATTGCGAAAAGCAGCAAGCAGGTCAAGAAGAAATAGACCGGGAGCTAGACCCGTGGCGAAAATATTGATAGTCGACGATGATCGGGCAACTTCGACGTTGTTGCGGACTTTGTTTGAAATAGAAGGATTCGTCGGCGTCGTGTGCCCGAAACCGGAAGACGTGTTGAACACGGCGCGGCGTGAGAAGCCTGACGTGGTTTTGATGGACGTACATCTGGCCGAAGTCGATTCGATTCATATTTTGAAAGAGATTCGCGTCGACGGCGAATTGCAGAGGGTGCCCGTGGTGATGACTTCTGGACTGGACGTGCGTGAGAAGTGCGAGGCCAATGGCGCCAGCGCTTTCATGCAGAAGCCATTCAAGCCCAGCGAATTGGTGGCGTTGATCAAACGCCAACTGGCACCGGCGAAATTGTAGGCTTGCCCTGCGCACCGCGTCCACGCGGCTGCAGAGTAAGCCGATTGATTGCGGCAGGTTTTGCGCCTGCCGGTATTGCATTGATTGATTGCAAAGGATTAATTTATGGCGCAACGTAAAAAACGTACCGCGCAACCGCAGCGTCAGTGGCGGCGGATGGATGTGCACCTGCACACACCGGCCTCGATTGATTTTCAAGAATCCTCCATTACCTTCCTCGACATTCTCAAAAAAGCCGAAGCGCGGGGCATGGACCTGATCGCGTTCACCGACCACAATAGCGTGGCCGGTTACGCGCGCTGGCTGCAGGAGATCGAACAGCTGCGGGGACTGGAAAATCTTAAGCGGATTCTGCCGGAAGAGAAACGCCGGCTGGAAGAGTATGAGCGGCTGCGCAAGAAGATCCTGGTCCTGCCGGGCTTTGAATTCACCGCGACTTTCGGCTTCCACATTTTGGGTATCTTCCCCGAAACGACGCCCGTGCGCGTCATCGAGCATGTGCTGCTCAGTCTGAATGTGCCGGCGGAGAAGCTCGACCTAGGCGCCACGGAGTGCGGCGCGACGACGGACGTGCTGACGGCCTATCGCTTGATCGACGAAGCGGGTGGTCTGGCGATTGCGGCGCACGTCAACTCCAGCCACGGCGTCGCCATGCGCGGCCTCGACTTTGGCGGGCAAACCAAGATCGCCTACACCCAGGACGCTCACCTGCATGCACTGGAAGTCACCGACCTGGACAGCAAGAGCAAGCGCAGCACGGTGACGTTCTTCAACGGCACCAAGCCGGAGTATCCACGTCGCATGCACTGCATTCAAAGTTCGGATTCGCACCGTCTTAACCAGGACCCCAAGAATTCCAAGAACCTGGGTGCATTCGATCGGGTCACGGAAGTGATGCTGACCGAGGTCAGTTTTGCGGCTTTGAAACAGGTTTTCCTGAGTAGTGACTTCACGCTGACGCGGCCCCATCGCGGCAAGACCAGCGAGCCTTACGACGTGGTAAAGGCCGCGCGCGAAGTCGGTCCGAACATCGTGCAGTCCTTCCACGAGGGGCACAGCCAGCGCGGCGGCAAGCTGCGTGCGATCGTAATGGACATCTGCGCATTTGCGAACACGAACGGCGGCACGATCTATGTGGGCGTTCCGGCGGATCCGCACAAGGCCCCGATCGGTGTGGCTGCGCCGAAGTCGGCCATGGATACCATCGGCAAGACGGTGCAAAAGCAGATCACGCCGCCCATCGAAGTAACGTTTGCGGTGCACGACGCCAATAAGGTGAAGGTCTTGCAGATCAATGTGCCGCGCGGCCCCGATCTACCGTACGCCATCGACGAGAACAAGATCTACGTGCGAAATGAGAGCGAAACCGTGCAGGCGGTGCGGGATGAGATCGTGAACATCATCCGGCGGCAAACGGCGGTGGAGGCGGAGCAAAAGCCCCGGAAGGCAGGCAAGCCAGGCAAGGCGCAGCCGCCGATCGAGCCGGCACACCCGATCGGGTCGGGTGAAGCGCTGGGGCCTGCGCCCCAACCGTCCGTAGCCGCCCCGAAGATCGCTCCACCCAAAGTGGGCGTGGAAGTCGTCGATAGTGTCACTCGTGGCGGAACCGTCTATCATACCGTGCGCGATCTGCGCAACGGCAGCGTAGTGCGCAACGTGACCCGCAAATCGGCGCGCAAGTTGTGGCATTACGCGATTACGCAGTACGAACAGCGCCCCGCCGAGAAGACTGCCATTCACTGGCTGGGTGACCTGGGCCTGCTGGGGACATCGAAACGGGCGGGCGTGCAACGCTACGATTTTGTGCAGCGGCTGCCCGACGGCAAGCTGCGCACGTATTACGGCGTCACTGAAGACGGCATCCACGGCGAATGGCAGAAGGTGGCGGAGCTGGCGTCGGGGCTGGCTGAAACAGCGATCGATTTCGGCGGCGAGCCTGACGTGGCCGATCTCACGGAGGAGCAGCTGCCGGCTGAGTGAGCAGATCGTGAATGTGTTCAAGCGCAACGGACAGGCTGAACCTGTGCCGGTTGATCCGGAGGCCAAAACGATCACTCGCATGATCGAAATGCCGCGCGCCGACTTCGAGCAGCTGGTCGTCGAGCTGTACTGCGCGTTAGGACATACGGCGCGGCGGCTGGGGGCGCCGGGCGATCGGGATTTCGATATCGTCATCGTGTCGAAGACCGGACAGCACTGGATCGCGCAGTGCAAGCAATGGCGCGGTGCGGTTGGCGAATCGGTCATCCGTGAGTTCTATGCGGCCATGCTGCGCGAGCATGCGACCCAAGGCGCGATCATCACGACGGCGCGCTTCACGCCGAAGGCGGTGCAGTGGGCGCAGGGTAAGCCGATTCATCTCTATGATGGCCCGGCCTTTTTGCAGACCTTGCAGCGCATCAAGGGCGCAAGTTTAGAGAGTCTGCTAGGACACGGCTCTACCGGCTGAGCACGGCTCAAGACTGAAGAAACCGGGTTTCTCCATCTTGGTCGCCTCTTCCTGATTGAATGTAGAAACCCGGTTTCTGTTGTGCCAATGATTTTTATGGCTGATAGACCTCGAGTGGGAATCCTTACGGTGAGCGATCGCAGTGCGCGCGGCGAACGGGAAGATGCCAGCGGGCCGGTGATTCGTTCGTTTGTCGAAGAGCGCTGGCAGTGGACGGTCGCCGCACAGCAGATCGTCCCGGACGAGCGCGCGGTGATCGGCGAAACACTGCTGGCCTGGTGTGACGACCTGCACCTCAACTTGATCCTTACGACCGGCGGTACCGGTTTTGCCCCCCGCGATGTGACCCCCGAAGCGACGCGTGATGTCATCGAACGTGAAGCACCAGGCCTGGCCGAAGCGATGCGGGCCGACAGCCTGCAAAAGACACCGCACGCGATGTTGTCTCGTGCGGTGTGCGGTTTGCGCGGCCCCACGTTGATCGTCAATCTGCCGGGCAGCCCCAAGGCCGTGCGCGAAAACCTCGAAACGATTGCGCCTGCGCTGCCGCATGCAATTGATTTGTTAAGGGAGGCGCCGGGTTCGGAAGCGGGGCATGGCCGTGTTGCTTAGTAACGTGATGCGTAGTGCGCGACGAGTTCAGCAGGGATACTTTGCGATGATGAGTGGTGAGTGATGAGTGAAATACCTGTTGCGACATTGACTGAACAACAGTCACGGGCCTTCAAGATTTTTCGAGATCGTTGCAGTATGATTGAGACAAGAACAGTGCTGCTAGCGGCAAGTGGAGTGCTGCTTTTCTCCATCCCAGGATTTCCATCTGTTGTAAAAGTAGTTGGAGCCACAATCTCTTCATCGGTTCCATTCTATTTCCTGCTCATCTTGCTCGTAATGTGGCGTCGAACGGGGCTATGGTGGCATTTCTTGAATGATCATCCTGGCTGGGTTATTTTTCCTGTGACTATGGTGAGCCTTGGGTGGTGGTTTGTTGTGACTTGGGATCCTGCGTTGTACCCTCCTCAGTGGTTATCGGCACTCTTTATTCTGTTCCTAATTGCAGTGTTGAGCATTGTCTTGCATCAGAGATTGAAGTCGTGGGCGCAGTCACGCGCCGAACTAGAACGGGCACAATATGGTGACCACTGGATTCGGTTAGCCGAGGTGTCGCTTCGAGATATTGCCTTCCTCCGCATTCCTCATGAGCGCGCCTGATCACGCTTCGCGCGTTTCCCCTGCGGGTCGTAATTCACATATTACGCATTACGCATTACTCATCGGCCTCCTCCTCCTCGCCGCTTATCTGCGTCTCAATTATCTGGAATGGACGGAGTTCAAACTCGACGAAGCGCACCTGTCGCAGCTCGCTTACAACATGGCGCGGCATGGCCAAATTCCGCTCACCGGAATCGGCTCGTCAGTCGGGGTCATGAATCCGCCGATGGCCGCGTGGTTGTTGTCCATTCCGTACGCCTTGTCCTCCAGCCCCATTGTGGCGACGGCCTTCATCGCGCTGTTGAATGTTCTGGCGGTAGCGATGTGCTATCGTCTCAGCCGCACGATGTTTGCGTCGTGGAGCGAACACGCCGAGCTGGCTGCACTGGTCGCGGCGGCGTTGTTTGCAGTCGCGCCGTGGGCGGTGATCCATTCGCGCAAAGTTTGGGCGCAGGACTTGCTGCCTTTCTTTGTCATGCTATATGTGTGGTTTGGCTATCGTGCGTTCGTGCAGCGCAAAGCCTGGTCGCTGCTGGGGCATGGGGCCGCACTGGCCGTGTTGATTCAGATTCATTATTCAGGGTTGTGGTTAGCGCCCGTCAGCCTGGTGTGGCTAATCGCTTTTGCGCGGCGGGTTCGACTTGCTCCGTTAATCGTTACCGGCGTGGTCGGCGCCACGGCCTTTGCGCCTTTCATTATCGCCGATGGCGCACGCGGCTGGCCGAGCGTGACGCGCCTGCTTGACTTCACCCGCCAACCGGCGACGACCGATACCACTGCGATTCATCTCGCGTGGATTACGGCGAACGGGCTGGAGGTTCATTCGCTGGCTGGGCCGCAGGAGTTTGAGAATTTTCGATCGCTGGTGCCGTGGTCTGATGGGGTGAGCTGGCTCGTCGGGTTGTTGGCGGTCGCCGGATTGATCGTCGCCGTGATCGACGTGCTGCGCGCCGTGCTATTGCACGCCGTGCCGCGCCGGGCGTGGGATGCGCGATCGGCAGTCGGCTTCCTGCTGGTGACGTGGGTATTGCTGCCCGTGATCGCGCAGCTCAGCCATCGCACGCCATTGTTCGTGCACTACTTCCTCATCGTTTTGCCTGCGCCGTTTATGCTGGTGGGCTATCTGCTGGCGCGAGTGACCCTCACCCCAGCCCTCTCCCTACGCGGGAGAGGGAGGACATTCATTACAATGACGACGGTGGTAGGCGTTGCTCTTTCACAAGCATATCAAGTGATCGTGTTGCAGCAGTTCATTGCCTCGCGACCCACGCCCGGGGGGGTGGGGATTCCAATCGGGTATTACGAGCGCCTGGTGAATGAAGCGCGCGATGCGCTGAAACAAACTCGCGGCACGGAGATCATCGTCAACACGCATGGATCGAATCCCAACTCCGACGAGTATCCGGCCATCTTCGATTTCTTGTTGAATGATGTGCCCCATCGCTTTGTTGATGCGGATCAGGCGGCGCGGGTTTATCCGGCGACTTCGCATATACAAATTGACTATGCTCCGCATGAAACCGGACCGCTTGTTGAGGCGGGACGTGAGCTCATCGCGAGAATTATGCTACGCGCAGGGGAGCAGGCGGGGCGTGTGTATCGATCGGCTGGTTACACCACTCCGCCATGTGAAGTGCCGGCGACTCCAGCGCGCTGGTCAAACGGTGTCGCACTGTTATCGGCGCACATCAATCCCTTGAAGCCGGGCGAACCCACGATCATTCACTTATGCCTCAAGATCGAACAGCCGTCGAGTGAAGAGTTCCACTGGACGGCACAGTTGTGGGACAAGCGTGGACGACGTTGGGCGCAGGTGGACGACAACGGTTATCCCACGCGCTACTGGCGGGCGGGTGATGTGATCACGCAAGACCTGCTGCTCGATGTGCCCGGCGAGATTCCCACGGACGACTATGTCCTGCGTATCGGGCAATATACCTGGCCGGAGGTGCAGCCGGTGCTCACGCTCGATGTTGCGGGCAATCCCCAATCGGACGCAGTTGAAATTCCTGCGCGCGTGATGAAATGATCCAAGACACTCAGCCTGCCGCCGATTCTCCATTGAAGAATGGGGCACGGCGAGACACCCGCGGATCAGCGCCTTTTGCATTTCACGTTTCACGCCGCCTGCCTGCCGGCTGGCACGATCTGCTGGCCCTCGCCTTCCTCGCTCTGCTGACGGTGTTGTTCTTCTGGCCGGTCTTCTTCGCCGGTTACTGGCTGCCCCAGGGGGGCGGTGATCTGGTTTCGTTTCTATGGCCGCAGTACTCGTTTGCGGGCGAGGCGATCCGGAACGGATCGCTGCCACTGTGGAATCCCTATCTCTATTCGGGCGCGCCATTTCTGGCCGACAATCAAGCGGGTGTCCTATATCCGATCAATCTCCTCGCCTTTCTGATCTCCCCCAATCTGACTTATCAGGTGATGGAAGGGTTGGTGATCTTTCACATCTGGCTGGCCGGTGCGGCGATGTATGTGGCGTTGAGAGTGTGGCCCCACCTCACCCCCCAACCCCCTCTCCTGAAAGTAGGAAACGATTTTCAAGAGAGGGGGAGTACCGTCGAGAGCAGAGGGGGGAGGACTCTTCCCGCGCTCCTTGGCGCGATTGCTTTCATGTTCAACGATGTGCTGATCACACACATCGGCAACTTGAATCTGATCGCGGTGGCGGCGTGGCTGCCGTTGATTCTGGCGTTGTATGCACGCGGCTTGAGCGAACGACGGGCAAGTTGGGTCATTGGGTCGGGTGTGGTGTTTGCCGTCGCGTTGTTTGCGGGTCACGCGCAGATGACGGCGATCACACTGGTGGGTTTGATGGCCGTGGCGGTGTGGCAGATTGCTTTATTCTTGGCCACGCGAAGCCATTCGCAGCACGTTGGGAGTGCGCTGGCTGATAACGAAAGTCGGCCGAGAGCTGACTCAGGCGGCAGGCGCGCGTTCGGGAAGCTGGTGGGATTGGCGCTGTTGGCACCCCTGATGGCTTTCGGTTTGACGGCACTTCAGTTGCTGCCATCACTGGAGATGACGCAGTATTCGCTGCGTGCGGGTCTGGCTTACGAAGAAGCGACGGCGTATAGCTTGCCGCCGGCGGCGCTGGCTTCGACCTTTTCGCCGCTGTTGTTTGGGCGTGGCGCATCTGAATTTTGGGGGCCGTGGGAGCGCGTCGAGACGATGTATGTGGGTGTGGTGCCCTTGTTGTTGGCCGGCTTTGCTCTTCGGCGCAAGCGGCCCGACGGGGCCTGGTTCCTGGCCGCGCTGGGTCTGCTCGGCCTGTTGATAGCCCTGGGCAAATATACACCGATCTATTCGCTGGTTCATTCCCTGCCGGTGTTAGGCGGATTGCGCGTGCCCGCGCGTTTCATCCTGTTGACCAATTTCTCGCTGGCGGCGTTGGCAGCGCTGGGCTTACAGCGCTTGATAACTGAAGCGTTTCCGTTGAAGCGCGTGTTAGGGTGGGGGGGGGCGGTGCTGATTGGCGGTATGCTGGCTTTGATCGCCGCTTATCAAGTCACTGGCGCGGTTGATCGTAGCCACAATCTCACTGCGGCCTTCTCGTTCTTACTGTTTGCCGGTGTGGCTCTGGTCATCTTGTGCGTGACAGTCAAATCCAAAACACTTGCACCGCGCTGCCGTGCAGCGTGCAGTGCAGGTGTCGGCAGTCCAAAACACTTGCACCGCGCTGCCGCACAGCGTGCAGTGCAGGTGTCGGCAGGCTTATTGGTTGGCTTGCTCGCCCTCGAACTCATCCTGCTGGGTTCCGGCGTCGAGATCGATCGCAACGACCCCACGTTGGGCTATCAACATCAAGCCGTGGTCGATTTTCTGAAGAGCGCTGGCGGCGTGTTCCGCCTTGAGAATGCGTCGAATGCGTGGCAGCCCGATGCGGCGTTGTTGCACCATCTGAACGACATCGGGGGCATCTTCAATCCGCTGGGGTTGGCGGGTTACGAGACGTATCGCGGCGGGATGGGTAATCGCGGCTCGCCGTTGTACAACTTCCTGGGGGTGAAATATGTGCTGGCGAATAAAGATCAACCGCCGGGCGATGCCTCCTTTGTACCGGTGTTCAACGGCGATCCACAACTGGATGTCTATCTCAATACCAACGCGCTGCCCCGGGCACAGCTGATCGATCGGGTGATCGGTGTTTCCTCAGGAGAGGAGGCGTGGCAGGCCATTCATGCGCCCGATTTCGATCCGGCGCAGGCGGCGGTGATTGAAGGCGTCGAAGATCGCGCGGGCGGAGGAGATCAATCGGCTGGCCGGGCGCTGGCGTTTGCCGCGATCTCGAACGAGCGGGTGGAGTTGATCGCTCGAACTGACTCGGCGACCTATCTGGTGTTGAGCGATGTGTATTATCCCGGTTGGACGGCCACCATCGACGATCACGCGACGACGTTGTCTCCGGCGAACTTTGCCTTCCGCGCGGTATGGGTGCCGCCTGGTGAGCATCGTGTGGCGTTCAGCTTCGAGCCGCCGTTGTGGCGCGTGGGATTAGGGATCAGCGTGATCACGCTGTTGGGATTGCTCAGTTATGCGGTCTGGCTTTGGCAGCAGACGCGGAAGCGCTAAGTTGACTTGTCAAGCGCAAGGAGATCGCATGCGTTACATCGAATGTCCGGACACCTATCCAGGGCCTGAACGCACACTGTTTATGGCGGGCGGCATCACAGGCTGTCCCGATTGGCAGCTCGAGTTGGCAGCGCTGTTGGCCGACACGGAGTGGGCGCTGCTCAATCCACGTCGCAGGAATTTTCCCCAGCACGATCCGGCAGCAGTTGAGGCCCAAATCAAATGGGAACACGCTCACCTCCGTGCGGCCTCGGCCATCCTCTTTTGGTTTCCCAGTGAAACGCTGTGTCCCATCACGCTGTATGAGCTGGGCACCTGGTCAATGACGGATAAGCCGCTGTTTCTGGGTATCCATCCCGCTTATCCGCGGCGGCTCGACGTCGAGATTCAAACGCGCCTGGTGCGGCCCGAGGTGGACATCGTGCATTCGCTAGCAGCCTTGGCGGCACAGCTCAAGCAGAAGTGCTGAACGATCTGCCGCTTTCAGCAGTCTGGTTGGCGTGACTCGATTTGTCTGGCGTCAGGGTTGATGCTAAAATGCTTGCGGTGGTTGTTGATAGATGATCTAGCAAATTCCTTTCAGGAGGGACAAGATGTCGCAACAGGCAGGTCGTAATGCACCAGAAAAGCGTCTTCGTTTTTTGCGCTACGGGTTGATGATTGTCGTCGCGGTCACGTTTGCCCTGGCGACGGGAACCGGTCTGTTCAGCAAGGCCGGTGACCTCGGTGGCGCTTTACTGCAAGGCGTCCTCTGGACGGTAGGCGCGGCAGTTGTCGCGGTGATTGTCTACCTCGTGTATAAGAAAGTGGTTGTGAAGGCTTAAGGTGGCTGGCGGCCAGAGCGGCAGGTTGGGAGACCTGCCGCTCTTTTTATGCCTCGGGTTCACTCACCTTCGAGGCGGCGTGCAGCTAGTGACGCAACACGACAGGCAAGTAGAGCTGTCGTTCGACGACGGCGATCTCGTCTGCACCCATTGAGACACTGCCACCCAGGATACGCCGGTCGCCATCCAGATCGTACTCAGGCGCCCAGGCCGTCGATCCGGTCACGCTCACAGGCGAGGCAGCCTGGAGGTGATAAAAGGCCCGCAGATCGGCGCCCGTCCCGACGAATTGAGGATTAACGTGCAGGTCGTGCACGCCGCCGCTTAGTCCAGCGTAGTGGCCGTCCGAGTTATTCAAAATGTCGTTGTAAGCGGCGGTGTAAACGAGCGTCGGGCTGACCCACAGCGTATCGGAATAGTGCTCGATCCCGTGCCCCAGATTGCCGCTGACGATGTTGTTTACGATCGCTACATCTTCGGCTGCCTGAAATATGATGCCGTCACCGAGGTTATCCGCAATCGTATTATTGATGATGCGCGCGGGTGAAGAATCCACCAGGATGCCACCTGCCAGGTGGGCCGTCGTTGAGGCAACATTGTGTGCCAGGATATTGTTGGTGATGGTCACCACCCCGGCCTGATACAGGCCGATGCCAGCGGCGGTATTTGAGGTGTTGGTCACAATGATGTTGCCATCAATCCAGGGAGCGGCCGTCGTTTGAAGATAAACTCCAGCGCCAAAGCCAGCCGTGTTGTCCTCAATCCAGTTGCCACGCACAATCAGATCGGGTGATCCGGAGTTCACTGAAAGCCCCCC
>JAUQXC010000406.1 GCA_030834825.1 Thermoflexales bacterium | reverse complement strand
ACTTCCGGAACCTCTTCCAGGGCCAGGGCCAGATAACACCGCCCGGCAGCTTGTGCAAACCGATCACCCAATGCGGTCAAGTCTTCCTGCACGGCTCTCAGTCTCTGCCGCGCCGACTCGAACTGGTCGCTGCGCCAGTCGATCAATCCCAAATTCAACCGAGCATAAGCCATCTCGTGCTGCGCGCCGAATTTTTCCAAAAGATCCAAAGATTGCTCGACAGCGAGCCGCGCTTCCTCATATAAGCCCAAGCACAGATAATCGTAGCCAAGATTTAAAAGAGTATTAGCCCGTCCGCCACGATCATCCAAACGTTGATAGATAACGATTTGGTCGAGATGGAGCTGTGCGGCGCGGGCTAGGTCACCCGCTTCGACGTAATAAACTGCCAAGTTTGTCAAGGCCCGCGCCGCATCGATCTCTGGAACCGTGTGAATGCGACTCAGGGTCTGTTGCGCCGTGAGGGCCGCACTTTCGGCATCGCCCAGTCGACCCTGACAAATGGCCATCATGCCCAGCAGCCGGATTTCAAGTGAGGCCGCTTGACTCGTCTGCGCGTTCAGCAGACCGGTTTGGAATTCCTTCAGCGCCGCCGGATAGTCTCCCATGCGATCAAGCAACAGGGCCTTGCGATAATGCGCTTCGGCGAGGTAAGCCGGGCCGAGATATTGCGCGAGTTCCAGCAACGCTTCGACCGATTGTTGATGAGCTGTTCGATCGCCCAACTGGCCGACCGCATCGTTTCTTCCCAGCCAGGCTTGCCAACGCCGTGGGTGATCAGAAGGGGGGACCAACTCCAAAGCGCGCTCAAAGGAAGAGCGTGCTTCCAGGAAGGCGCCTTGAGCGTGTGAGCGGACGCCGGTCCGTAAATACCAGTCGGCGGCGGCGAGCTTTTCACCGGCGCGATCGAAATGATCGGCCAGAATGCCGGCAAACTCGTCGAGGCGGCCAGCCTGCCGGGCTTGATTTTCCAACCAGATGGCGGCGGTTTTGTGCAGCTCGCGGCGCATCCGTTTCAAAACGCTTTCATAGGCTACTTCTTGTTGCAAGGCGTGATGAAAACTCCACTCTTTCTCACCGGCCAGTGATGATTCAGGTTGGGCATCGACAAAACCGCGCGGCTGTAACCGTTTGAGAGCCGCGGCGCTATCGGGCAGGCCGAGGGCCGCCAGGCCGCCTTCCCACAGATTGCGCCCAAAGATCGATCCATGCTGCAAGGTTACGCGCTCGATTTCCGTTAAGGCGCTCAAGCGTGTGAGCAGCAGGTGTTGCAGGGTTGTCGGCAGTGGTATTTCGGCGAAGTGTTGCGCATCAAATTTCCACGGTTCACTACTGGAGTCGATGATGCCATGATCGAGAAACCAGTTGATGATCTCTTCGACGAAGTAAGGCACGCCTTCCGAGCGTTGCACGATCAGCTCCACGATGGAATCCGGCACATACTCCACGCGTTGCAACAGGGCAAGGGCTAAGGTGCGGCAGGCCGGTTCCGAAAGTGGTGCGAGGTTGATCGACAGATAGTCTGGATAGTTGAGCAGTGTGGAAGGCGGATTCCATTCCGGTCGTGTGGTCGCGATGACCAGTACGCCGTATTGATCTGCTCGAGGTTCTTCCAAAAGCAAGTGCACGAGGTAGTCCCACGAAGAGGGATCGGCCCAGTGTACATCTTCCAAGAGCATGACGATAGGCCGTTGCCTGCGCATGGTGGTCAGCAACTCACGGCTGACGACGTAGGCGCGACCCTTGACCTGTGCCGGATCGTGGCGCAGCGCGCCGATGTGAGGACTGTTATTGAAGGGCAGGCCTACCAGCAGCCCCAGCGCCTGTGCTGCTTCTTCCTGAGCAGGACCGCGCAAGGCCGCAAACTGCTCGAGCCAGTGGGCTTCGGCCTCGGCCAGCGGGACATCTTCGGCGATCTGAAAGCGATCGAACCACATGCGGCGCACCAGAATGAAGGCGTGTTTCTCGTCACCTGGAAACGCGCGGGCGCGCAGCCAGCGAAAGCGCTCGGGCCGTAGATCCAGCGCGTCACGCGCATCATTCAAGAGCCGGCTCTTGCCGATGCCCGGCTCGCCGATGATTTGCGCCCACACTACTTTGCGGTCGTCGCACACCAGCTGAAAGGCCGCTTGCAGTTTACCCAGTTCGGCCTCTCGCCCGATCGTCTGGATTTCAATCCCGGCCACGCCGCGCGTTACCGTGCGGAAGGGACGTGGCCGGGTGCGTTGCACAACGTAGGTCTG
>JAUQXC010000033.1 GCA_030834825.1 Thermoflexales bacterium | reverse complement strand
CACGTGCACCCACTGCGTAGGTGCAGTGCGGTGTGTGCGATCACAGCAGCATGCGGATGTCGCTGCTACAGGTTATCCCGCTGCGGGATCGCCTTGAGCCAACAATCTCCGGCGAGTGAGCCGACAAGGATTTGAACCCTGCTCAACGGTTTAAAAGACCGCTGCATCGCCGCAATGCTTCCGGCCCATCCTTACGCCCCTCTCCTGCATGACAGGAGAGGGGTTGGGGTGAGGTGTAGGGCGTGCCGGATTCGAACCGGCGATTTCAGGAGTGAAAGTCCTGCGCCTTCCCTCTCGACCAACGCCCCCTGGTTAAGGGGTGACCGGTGAGACTCGAACTCACTGCTTCAGCATTCACAGTGCTGTGCCTCGACCCCTTCGGCCTCGGTCACCATGCAACCGCCGCTTCTCTTTCTTTCAGAAGAAGAGTCGCGGTGAGGCGGAGACGGTGGGACTCGAACCCACACGGCCCACAGGCCGGACGGCCTAGCATGCCGCTCCGCTACCGATTACGGCACGTCTCCCACAAACAAAAACGGCACACAGGTTTCTCAGGCCCATGCGCCGCCGTGAAGTGCAACAAAAAGCGCGAAGATCAATGATCTTCGCGCCAACCGAGATGAGGTTCGATCACCACCTGGATCGCTTCCTCCCGGCAGGCGCTATGTGGACCTGATCCGTACCGGCCGCTGACAGCGGCGCGAACGACATGCACGTATTTTCAAAACGATGGGGCGAACTGAACTTCAAATTGATCACGAAATTATCCTTGTCCCTGGACAGGGCGCGCAAGTCACCGAAGCAACGTTATGGGTTGAGTGGGGTGTCTCCCCGGTCCTGTTAGCAGCAGGAGGTGTTTGTAAGCTTCAGCCGTTGGGGCGCGCCCCGATTGAGTTGTGAGCACAGCAAACCGCGTGCAAGTCTCAAAAGCGTTTTATGCAGTGCTCTGCCCTTGAGCTACAGGCCGGTGAGTCGGCCTGGCGGGATTCGAACCCGCAACCTCTCCGTTGACAGCGGTTGTAGGCTTTGGAAGTTAGGGCACGCGTTTTGCTTGCTCAGTTGTTAATAGTATAAGCCGCTTTTCACGCTTGTCAAGAGCTTCTTTTGCAGAAATCGGGTTTCTACTTGGCGGCGTATGAGACTTCCGAAGTTTTTGCGAAGCACCCCGCAGCGACGTGGCGTGGGCGAAACTTCGGAAGTCTGCGGCCAGACACCTGGTTTCTATTCTGAATTGATCTTCAAATCTCGCAAAGTAACCGAATAGTTTTCCTGCACACCGCTCAGCACCTGCCGTACGATCGCTTCACTCCCGATCGCTACCACCAGCCCAATCAGGTTACGAGCCAGAGGGTAGGCACAGGGATCGTGCAGCACCACGTCCTGAGGTACGCGATAACCTTCGTTCCAATGAACTTCGCCATAGTCGGCATTCAGGCCCAGATGCAAGCCAGCTAGCTGTTTGGCGTGACACTGCTCCGTCACGATCTGGCGCGCGGCTGAGTTGTCGAACGTGTCGATCACGATGTCGGCCTCACGCAGCAGTTTCGGCGCCGATCGTTCATCCAGCGTCTTCGCGATCGCCTCGAGCTCAATCCCGGCCGCCCGGAAGCACAGCGCCCGCAGCGCTTCTACTTTGAACGCGCCGACCTCGCCCTGCCCGTAGAGCTGCGTGCCGACATTGTGCGCTTCCACGCGATCGCGATCGATCACGGTGAGGTGGCGCACGCCCTGCCGCACGAGATTATCGACCAGCAGCGAACCGAGCGCGCCTGCGCCGCACACAATTAGCTTCACCCGGCCCAGTCGCTCCAGGGCTTCACGGCCTCGATAGAGTTCTTCATGCAGGAAGAGCTGCGCCATAGCCTCACCTTACAATTCCTCTGGCGGGTGAATCTGCCAGTAAAGATCCTCGTCCATTCCTTCATCGCCCACCCACACCAGCTGCTGATCGCGCTCGCCTTCGCGCAGCACGCCCACCAGGCTGGTGAGATCAAAACGCTGATCCTGGCCCGCCAAGCAAATACCGGCCGTCATCACGGACAGGTCAGCGCGCCGGATCGTCGAAATGCGTTCGCGCCCATCGACTTCATACTTCACGACATACACCTCACCCCGTTCGAGGTATGAATGCAAGCGAGCTTCTGCATGACCCAGCGCTTCAGCCAGGCGCACTTCCACACGATCACGCTGCGCCAACTTTAACTGCTCGCACAGCCACGCATAAGCTTCACGCTGTTCACGCGACAGACCGCGTTTGTGCAGCGTCGCCACGTCGGGCGGCAGATCGCCGATCGGGCTTTGAGCAAACCGCTCACGCAGATAAGCAGACACCGCCGGATCGCTACGTCGATCGCGCTGCACATACCAGAACGATCGACCGTCGAAAGCGGCTTCCACACCGTCGAACCGTTCCACCTCCTCGGCGGCCAACCACAACTCGATCGGCCCCTCCAGGCGAAAACGCGCATCACCTCGTTGCGCCGGAAGGGCCAGCCACAGCTGGCCCCTCTTCTGCACCAGTACCAAGCGCACCTGCGGAAACAACGCCAGATAGCGCGCTACTTCCTGCAAAGTCGCTTCACGCACGACGACGGCTTCACCGATCGCGATCGGGCGCAGGATGGCCCACGTGTTGTTCACGAGCTTCGGCTGCACTGCTTCGCGCTTCCGCTCAGCCTGCGAAACCACTCGCAGCTGGCACACCACGCCCGCGATGCGAACCTGCACCCGCCCTTCACCCACGATCGGCGCGAGGAACTCTGTGCCTAAAAAGGCGCGTTCAGCACGTTCCAGTTTATCGAGCACAGCCTGAATCGCCATCATCAACTTCCTTGGTAGGGGCGAAGGTTCCTCGCCCACTTCGCCCCTACGCCATCTTCCGCTGCGGCAGCGGGTAATCCAACACTTCCATGACCAGTTCCAGCAACGACGGATAGGTCAACAACGGGATCACATTCGGCAGCGCGTAGTAGTCGCCGCGGAACTCAAACACGTTCGGCGCGACGCCCAGTCCAGCGCAAGCTGCTTCCAGCGTTTGCATGGCCTGACCGATCTTCACAAAGATCACCGCCGGGCGCACGTTCAGGTCCGCTGCATAGGCTTCATAAGCATCCTTGAACAACGGCGCGGTGTTCTCGCCTTCGTCGGTCACCATCACGATCTGCTCCACGCGCTGGCGCTTGCGGCGCATCACTTCCAGTGCCGCACCGCACGAAGTCCCGCCGCCGGCGCGAATGCCCTGCAGCGCCTTTTCCCAATCGGCCAGCGCCACACCGCGCGGCTCGATGGGGTAAGCCACTGTATCGAAGGCATACGCAAACAGATCGGCTTCGCAGATCGCCGAGGCCAGGGCGCCCAGCTGACGACCGACTTCGATCGCCTGCGTCATGCTGCCCGACTTGTCGATCAGCAACGCCGTCGGGCGAGTGATCTTGCCGCCGGCTTTCACCTGCGCTTCGGTCACTTCGTCCAGCGCTTCGGCCAGTTCACCGCTCGCTTCCGCCGCCGCGATTGCCACCTTGGCTTTATAAGCCGAAACACGCTTATCGGTCTTGGCGGCGCCTAACTTCACATCGATCAACGCTTTGATGTCGGCATTGTCCAGCGCACCACGTTTCTTCAGCGCGGCCAGATTGTTGATCACTTCCTGCGGCGTCATCACATCGATCAGCGCGGCCAGCACCATCGGCGACAGCTCCTTCACCAGCGAAGCCGCCACGCGATACGGGATGCGATATGCTGCAATCGCCCGCGCCTGATCGGCCGGAGTCTGCGCCGAAGCGATCTGCTTGATCTGAAAGGCCAGGCTGTCGATCGGCGGATTGTCGTCGA
The DNA here is from genome assembly GCA_030834825.1 of Thermoflexales bacterium. Lineage (GTDB taxonomy): Bacteria > Chloroflexota > Anaerolineae > Fen-1058 > Fen-1058 > Fen-1058. The sequence continues at coordinate 12,226 of JAUQXC010000033.1, read as the reverse complement.
ACAGCACGGCCTGTGCGCGCGCCGACGGCTGAATGTGCAGACCCGCGTACAGTCGTTTCAGCGATTTGCGCGCCTGCAACACCGTGCGATCAAAACGCGCGGCGTTGGCTTCACGTTCGCGCAGGTAGCGCTCCACTTCGGTGCGCAGCGAACGCGGCACATTGGCGAACAGGCCCACGCGCTGAGTCACCACATCAAATTCACGCGGCTGGCCGTGTACGCGCGCCTTCGCTACGCGCTTGCGTACCTCCGCGCCCTTGATGAAGTCGATCACGCGCGCTACTTCGTACGGCGGCAGATCGCGCAGCAGAGCCAGGCCCACATCGCGGTGACCGTCGAACGGCGACAGGCACAGCAGCGCCACAAACATTTCCTTGTGGTCGCGCACCGCGCCGCGATCGGCGTACCACGTGGCCAGATGCACGTAGAAGCGCGGATCAGCATCCAGCAGCGTGCGGTGCATGCCGTGCACCTGCATCAGATCGCGGTGCGGCGTAGTCAGAAGCGTATTCAGCATGTCTTCACGGAGATCGCGTTCCATCGCGTTCCTCCCAGTGACGGTCTGATTCATCCCTGGATTAGGCTGAACTTTCGCCGGTCGAGAAAAGTGTTGTCGCACACGCTGAATCACCGAGTTCATATCATCACCTCATGGATGCTCATCCGTCATGCCCGAGTGCCTTTATCGGGCATCCAGACCACTGGTTGGTATTGTGCGCCAGTCGAACCACTGAATTCTCGCCGATGCCGTACCCAGGCTCCCCCGGAGCCTGGCGGCACGCAGGCGCGAGCACGCGGGAATGACTTGTTCGTTGTGCTACTTAACACAGTGAGGCCTTAGCCGAGTTGGTTTTTGGCTCGTCTATCTGGCTGAAGCCGCGAGTCCAATTTTAAGACTCGTACAAGTTGCCGAAGCAGCGTAAGTTTCACGCCAGATCCAAAATCTGGTGCCTTTACCGTTTGGCAATGGACGCTAAGCGCCCAGCAGGAGTCGAACCTGCATATGTTTGTAAGCTTCGGGCGTCGGGGTACGAGTCTTCTTGTTAGATCATTGCGCGGCGGACGTGCAGTCGAAGGAGCATTGACTGAACTGGATAAGTCCTAACCGAACACTGCTTCAGGCCGCACAGTGAGGTTGCCGTTGCCATGCCGTTCGATCACATACGGTGCCAAACGGTTGAGCGGCGCTTCGAAAAACATCGCCAGCGCCAGGCGCACTTCGGCATCGCTCGGCTGCGGGTTGAGGTTGAACTCAGCCGCATTGAAGTCGTAGCTGTGTCCTTCAAAGCGCACGTGCACGCGCGGGGTCTGATTCACATTGATCGCGATCATGGTTCACCTCCGTGGAAAATAAAAACGGGTGCGAAGGACAATCCTTCGCACCCGTTCACTCGCTACGACAAACGACGGCGTCAGGCTTGACCCTCCCGGAATAAGCGCACGCTACCCAGCAACGTGACGGACTGCTCGCGTCGCGCCGGGTAGGTATCACTATTCTTGAGTTGCGGTAACGGGTGTTTGATAAACATGGTCATCGATCTGTTTTGATTGCTCAGTCGTTCGTATTATAAAGCCGATTTCGCGAGTGTCAAGAGGCAAAATGCCCAAAACTTAAAATCGGTACCGATTGTCATCCCGCGTGAAGCGAACAAGCCGCTGCCTCATCTGGATTCCTCACCTCACGCCGCATGACAATGCTGATCTCAGTTTACTCCGTCTGTTTGGCTCGCATGACTTTGTAAGTATTGGCCAGGGTCAATGGTTTGCCGGACTTCGAAACGAACAGATATGGTGAGTCAGAGTCAGGTCGTTCGGTCTTCAAGTATTTGCCCAAGCCATTCCGCAGGTACTTCTTCAAATCGGGTAAGTCGTCAAAGGTGAGTTGAATAATCGTCGGTATCCTCCAACCATCGGCCAGCATCTCGACGATGACGGTATCGCGCTTGGCGGTCGCCGCCTGCCGGGTCTCGGCGGATTTGCGCGCCAGGTCCTTAAAATGCTGACGCCCATAACGCCGGCGCGTGGTCTGCCCGCCGCGTTGGCGCAGCGCTGCATACTCGTCGGCATGGCGCTCCATGGTGGCTTGGCCACCCAGACTGCCGATGGATTGGTAATGCGTGACGCCATACTTCTCACGCGTAGCAGCACCCCCGAGTTGGCCGGCGCGTCGCCGGAGGGTGGTTAGTTTGTTACGACTGGGCATGCTCAACTCCTCAAGATCTTTGACTGGCTTGGTCAGTCGCACATAGTATAAATCAAAAAACGCGCGTGTCAACGGGCAATTCTGCTTGGACGGAGCTGGCCCGATCGGCCTGCTTGCCAAACGATCGAATTTCTGCGATCATGGATGCGCTATCTCTATGGAGGAAATCATGCTGCAAGAGTCATTTCTGTATCAAGAGATTCACGAACAACCGGCCGTGCTGGCCGGCCTGATCGAACACGAACTCGATCACATTCAGCGCATTGCCGCCGAGCTGCGCCGGCGCCATCTCACGCACACGCTCATCGCCGCGCGCGGCACCAGCGACAATGCCGGACGTTACGCGCAGTACCTCTTCGGCGCGGTGAATCACATGCCGGTGGGACTGGCGACGCCCAGCCTACACTCGATCTATCGCCGTCCGCCGCAGTTTGAAGACGCGCTGGTGATTGGCATCAGCCAGAGTGGACGCAGCCCGGATATCGTGTCGGTCGTGGCCGATGGCAAACGACAGGGTGTGGCGACGCTGGCGATTACCAACTCGCCCGCTTCACCCCTGGGCCAGGCGGCTGATTACGTGATTCCGCTGCATGCCGGCGAAGAACGCGCCGTAGCGGCCACCAAGACGTACACCAGCCAATTGATGACGCTGGCTTTACTGAGCGCGTGTGTGGCCGAAGATCAAGACATGCTCAACGTGTTGCGGCAGATCCCCGATCGGATGTCGGAGGTCCTACAGCTGAGCGAGACCGTCGCGCGCGCAGCCGAACGCTATCGCTATATGAAGGTGTGTGTCGTGATCGGGCGCGGCTTCAACTACGCCACAGCGTTCGAGCTGGCATTAAAGATCAAGGAACTCACCTACGTGCTGGCCGAGCCGTACAGCAGCGCCGATTTTCTGCACGGCCCGGTGGCTTTAGTTGAAGAGGCCTTCCCCACCATCGTCGTCGCGCCGACCGGTGTCATGCAAGAGGAGCTGGTGAAGTTCATTCAGACCCTCAAAAAGCGCGGTGCGGAGGTGGTGGCGATCAGCGATGCCGCCGAGGTGTTGGAGCTGGCGCGCGTGCCGTTAAAACTGCCGGTCACCGTGCCTGAATGGGCCTCTCCACTACTCAGCATCGTGGCCGGTCAACTATTGGCGATGCACCTGGCCAACGCGCGCGATTATGATGTCGATCGACCGCGCGGACTGCGCAAAGTGACAGAGACGCACTAGCCCGTCAGGCGAGGGTCGCTCGAATGCGGCGAGCCAGTTCGCGCAGTTGCAAGAAACTGATCGGCTTGATCAAGATTGCATCAACTTGATCGCGCAGCTGAGCGGCGCGCACCGCATCGGCGGTGGTGACGACGACCTGTGTCTGCGCCAGACATTCAGCCTGCCGGATACGGCTCAGGATTTTATCACCGGGCACCTGCGGCAGATGGAGGTCAAGGACGATCAAATCCGGACAGAGCGTCGTTAACTGTTCCAGCGCAACCGCGCCATCGTGGATGACGGCCGTTTCAAAACCGGCCTGGTGCAGCGCTTCGACATAGATCATGGCCAGCTTGTCGTCATCTTCGATGATGAGCGCCAACGGAGGGCGGTCAACGGCTGGGGATGAGTTGGTTTCCGGCATAGTTCGCTTCTCTTTTCGATGGCCGATGGTTGGCCGTACAACTTACTGCAATTAAAGCATTGAAAGCCGCAGAACACAACCATGCCACAGGAAGTAATCATCTACACCGATGGCGCGTGTGATCCCAATCCCGGTCCCGGCGGTTGGGCCGCCGTGCTGCGCTTCGGCGCGCATGAAAAGGTGCTGACCGGCAGCGAGGCACACACGACGAACAATCGCATGGAGCTGCAGGCCGTCATCGCCGCATTGACGGCATTGAAGAAGCCCTGCCACGTCGTGCTGCATACCGATTCCAGGTATGTGCAAAAAGGCGTGACGGAATACCTGGAACGCTGGAAGGCCAAGCACTGGCAAACTACTGACAAAAAAGCCGTCGCCAATCAAGACTTGTGGCAGGCGTTGGACGAAGCCCTGCTGCAGCAGCAGATCGAGTGGGTGTGGGTGAAGGGTCATGCGGGCGATCCACTCAACGAACGGGTCGATCGACTGGCGGTGAGCATGATCGCCCGATCGGCTTTACCGCTCAACGATACGCAGGCGATCCACATCTTCACGGGCGTGTCATGCAGCGGCACCACGGGCGGCTGGGCGGTGATCGTCAAACACCGTGATACCGCACAGACCCTCAGCGGCCACGAGGCTGAAACCTCGGCCAATCGCTTGCATTTACTCGCCGCCCAAAAGGGGTTGGTAGCCGCGCCGGCCGGATCGACCATTCACGTCTACACGCCATCCGACTACGCGGCACAGGGCGCGACACAGTGGGTGAAGAACTGGGCCGCACAAGGCTGGCGCACGAAAGAGAATCAACCAGTAAAACACCGTGACGTGTGGCAGGCCATTGTCAATGCTTCCAAGGGCCGTGAGGTAAAATGGCACAGCCTCAAAGATGAAGTGCGCCCGGCTGCATCACAACAGGCTGAAGATCTGGCGCGACAGGCGCGTAATGACATGTGCTAAAACCGGCGCTTGAGTGAGAAATTTCAATGACAGAGACTCCGATCCAAGAATTGGTCGATCAACTTGTCGCCGCAGAGGAGTGGCCCGACCCCAACCTACTGCAAGTGATCCTCGATCGTGGCGAGGCCGGGATCGAACCGCAGGTAGCTGCTAAGGGGCAAGCTGCCCAATCCTTTTAATCATATGCGGACGAATGTCATGGAACTCAACTACCCCATGCTGCAAGCAGTCGTACAAAGGGGTCCGGCTCCCCTTTTCGCTACGATCAGTGGCGCGCATCTCTATAGATTCCCTTCGCCTGACAGCGATGTCGATCTACGCGGCACATTCGTGCTACCCCTGGATGCCGTCTTGCGCCTGCGTGAACCTGAAGAGACCATCACCGTCACACAAATTCAGGCCGGGACCGAAGTCGATTGGGTCGCACACGACATTCACAAGTTTGCGCGCTTGATGCTTAAGCGCAACGGGTACGTGTTGGAACAGCTCTTTTCCCCGCTAGTCGTATTCGGCGGCGAGTGGCTGGATGAATTGCGCGTGATCGGACGCGGCTGCATCATTCGACATCTCTATCATCACTACCGCGGCTTTGCGCATACCCAATTCGGCTTGCTCGCCAAACCGACCGCAACCGTGAAAGAATTGTTGTATGCTTTTCGAGTCTTACTGACCGGTATTTACGTGCTGGAAACAGGCAAAATCGAAGCCAATCTCAGGAAATTGAACGAGCACTATCGCCAACCGGGTATGGACGAACTGCTCGCGCGCAAGTTATCCGGCGCAGAACACGGCGCACTCGCGCCCCATGAAATGGCGCACCATCAGCCACAGCTCGACCGGTTGGTCCAGCGCCTGGAAGAAGCCTTTGAACACAGTCCTCTGCCTGATGAGCCATCTACCTACCAGCAACTCGACGACTTCGTGGTGCGGGCGCGGTTAAGCCTGGGACAACATGCCTGAATTCTGGGAAACCAATCTCATCCTGAAGGTGATCTCTGGCAGCCGCGCTTACGGACTCGATCAACCGGACAGCGACACCGATACGCGTGCTGTCTGTATTCCGCCCATCGAGTATCTGTTGGGACTCAAAACTTTTGAGCAGCACGAAAACGCGACTGGCGATCACGTCATATTTGCACTGGCCAAGTTCGTACGACTGGCTTTGCAAGGCAATCCCAATATCATCGAAGTGCTGTACACGGATCCGGCAGACGTCCTCTTCGCCGATCGGTTCGGTGAACGTTTACTAGCCACGCGCGAAATCTTTCTCTCCCGGCACGTCGGCGAAACGTTCTCGCGCTACGCCATTGCCCAATTGCGGCGCATGGAAAATCATCATCGCTGGTTGATCGAACCGCCTGATCAGCAACCTCAACCGACTGAGTTCGGCGCGACCCGTGTGGCGGGTCGATTTCGTTTTCCTGACACCGACAGAGAACGCGCCTATCGCGCCGCGCTTAAGCACTGGAACAACTATCAAGTGTGGCGACGCAATCGTAATCCAGCGCGAGCCAAATTGGAAGAAAAGCATGGCTACGATACCAAGCATGCCATGCATCTTTTGCGGCTGCTGCACATGGGTGGAGAGATTCTACGTGAGGGCGTGGTGCGCGTGAAACGGCCTGACGCGGCCTGGTTGAAAAGTGTTCGCCATGGCGCACTGACCTATGAGGAAGTCATTGACCTGGCTGCACGACATGAGGCTACTCTGTCTGCCTCGATTGAACAATCGCCGCTGCCCAGCGAGCCAGACACCGCCACGGCCGATCAGCTCACGATCGAGCTTCAGCAAGAGTTTCTATTCCCGCCAGGGCCGCGCACTCGGTATGGACCTTCTATCTCGCTGGGGTGATCTCTGGCAACGTTTAGGCGCGCACTCAGCGCCTGAACCGATCTTCGACGAGCTCGTCCGTCGCTATCGGGAGCCGCAGCGCGCCTACCACACCCTTGACCACATTCAAGACTGTCTGTTTCAACTCGATCAGGTGCGAGACCTGGCCGAACACGCAGACGAGATCGAAATGGCGTTGTGGTGCCATGACGTAATCTACGATCCACACGTTGCCGACAACGAGCTGCGCAGCGCCGCCTGGGCCGAGAAACTCTTGAGGGAAGGCGATGTCTCAGCAGATGTCACAGCACGCGTGCAAAGCCTCATCCTCGCCACGCAGCACCACACCCCACCCCAACGGCTTGACGCGACCCTTATCGTCGACATCGATCTCTCGAGCCTGGGACATACCGCCGCCGAGTTCGATCGTTATCATGCGGCCATCCGGCAAGAGTACCGGTGGGTGCCTGAGGCACCTTATCGCGAGGCCCGCGCCAAGGTGCTGGAGTCGTTCCTCGCACGACCAGCGATCTATCAGACTGCGTGGTTTCACGATCGCTACGAAGCACAGGCCCGCCAGAACCTGGCGCGGGCGATTTGGAACCTGCGTGACGCCAAGATCGTCCAACCACCTTCTTCGCGCGAGGAGTGATCACGAGATTAAGCGAAGGTCATTTCGTCCTCCCCGCTGAACGTCCGCAATTTTCGCAAAATAAGGGATAATTTGTCTGAAGAGACGATTTGGGAACCGACCTGCTATGACTTCAGCCGAAGACCCCGAAACGAATAGCCCTTATGAACAGCTGAACGCCGAACTCCTTAACAACCGATCTTTGATCATTGTCGCCAACCGGGGCCCCGTGACGTTTGAGGGGAGTGCTAGTGACAGTATCGATATGAAACGGGGCGCGGGCGGGCTGGTAACCGCCCTCGTCGGCCTGGCCCAACATGTGGAGGCGACCTGGATTGCCTGTGCCCGCACGGAGGCTGATACAGCCTGGGACAATGGAGCCATCCCGCTCTTGCAAGGTGCCGGCAATCTGCATGTGCGTTTCCTCTCGCCGGACCCGACCGCATACGAAAGGTACTACAACGTCATTGCGAACCCGCTGTTATGGTTCCTGCAACACGCTCTCTGGGATGTGGCCCGCGCACCCATTATCAATCAGCACACGTGGCAGGCCTGGGAAACCGGCTATCAGGTGGTCAATCGACTCTTTTCCGAAGCCATTGTCGAGGAAGTCCACAAGGCTGCACATCCGGCGTTGGTCATGCTCCAGGACTATCATCTCTATTTGGCAGCGCGCCACATCCGCGACCAATTACAACCACGCCACCCGCTAACCCTGCTGCACTTCATGCACATCCCGTGGCCCGGCCCCAGCTATTGGCGCATCCTGCCCGGTACGATGCGGCAGGCCATTCTGGACAGCCTGTGTGCTACCGATCTGCTGGGCTTTCAGACGCGCGAAGATGGTCTGAACTTCCTGCGCAATTGCGAATCGTATTTGCCGAATGCCCATGTCAACTACAAACGGGGCCGTATCTGGTATCGCAATCGGGCCACCCACGTCCGCGATTTTCCTATCTCCATCGACCTCAATCTGCTGCGGCAGCTGGCTGCCACGGAAGAAGTCGCACGCTACCAGACGGAGCTGCAAGGGGTCATGGGCCAGCGGCAGATTATCCTGCGGATCGATCGCATCGAACCCAGCAAGAATATCATCCGCGGCTTCCAGGCCTTTGAAGAACTGCTGGAGCGTCATCCTGAACATCGTGGCACGGCCAAATTCCTGGCGCTGCTGGTGCCCTCACGCCTGGATGTGGAAGAATATCAGAGTTATCTGAACGAGCTCATGGCCGTGGCGGGCAGCGTCAACGCGCGTTACGGAGACAGCGGGTGGGAGCCGATCAGAATCCTGGTAGGTGAAAACTATTCACGCGCGGTCGCGGCGTTGCAGCTGTATGACGTGCTGCTGGTCAACGCCATTGCTGATGGGATGAATCTGGTGGCCAAGGAAGGTCCCATCGTCAATCAGCGCGACGGGGTATTGATTCTATCGGAGCGCACGGGGGCACGCCAACAATTGGAGCCAGGCGCCATCGTGATCGCCCCGTGTGATGTGTACGCTACAGCTGAAGCCATGCACCAGGCCCTGACGATGCCGGCGGCCAAACGCGCCGATCTTGCCGTGCGGCTGCGCTGGCTGATCGAGCGTGAGGATATTACTGCCTGGATTTACCAGCAGCTCAAAGCTTTGAAAGACTTAAATTTGTAAGAGTTTGAACATGCCGCCACTGACTGCCTTCGTACACTATACCGCGCCCCCCGTCATCGGAGGAGTGGAGGCCGTCATGCACGCGCACGCTCAAACCTTTGGGGAGGCCGGCTACCCGGTCGAGGTGATCGCGGGTCGCGGGGAGCAGGCGGCCATGCCACCTCAGACAGATTTCAGATTGCTGCCGGTGCTCGATTCACTCCATCCTGAAGCTTCCCGTTTCAATGCCCAACTGGAGAAGGGTGAGGTGCCCTCCACTTTCGAGGACATGGTCGCGGCCCTGGTGGAAGAACTCTCTCCGCTATTAGGCCGGTTCGACCAGATCATCGTCCACAACATTTTCACCAAGCACTTTCATCTGCCCTTGACGGCTGCGCTGCACCGCTTACTCGACACCGGCAGGTTGAAACACTGCATTGCCTGGTGTCACGACTTCACCTGGACCAGCTCCAACTCAGGCCACAAAGTCCGTCCAGGCTATCCCTGGGATCTTTTGCGCACCTATCGCGCTGACGTCACCTATGTGGTGGTGTCCCAGGAACGACAGCGTACTCTGGCAGAACTCTTCCAACGATCAATCGAGGACATCCACGTCATCTACAACGGCGTCGATCCCGCTGCGCTGCTGGGCCTATCGGAAACCGGTCGAGGACTGGCGCGCCGGCTTGGTCTGCTGGAAGCCGATCTGGTGCTGCTGATGCCCGTACGTGTGACGCAGGCCAAAAACATCGAGTATGCGCTGCACGTCGTCGCCGCGCTTAAACAACAGGGCACGCAGCCACGCCTGATCGTGACCGGCCCACCCGATCCGCATGACGCCGCCAGCCTGGGTTATTTCCACACCTTGCAGGATCTGCGCCGTCAACTCGACCTGGAACGAGAAACTCACTTTGTATTTGAATGCGGTCCCGATCCGGCGACACCGCTCTTCATCGATTATTCCGTTGTGAGTGAGCTGTTACGCAGCTGCGATGTGATGTTCATGCCGAGTCATCGAGAGGGGTTCGGGATGCCCATTTTGGAAGCAGGGCTGCTCGGCCGCTTGGTGGCCTGCACCGCCATGCCGGCTGCCATTGAAATCGGTGGTCAGGATGTGCTGCTATTCGATCCCGCTGACGACCCGGCGCAAGTGGCCCAGCGGATTCTGACGTGGAGCGAAACCAACTCGGCGCAACGGCTGCGCCGCCGGGTGCGCCAAAGTTACGCCTGGCCTGCGATCTTCCACCAACACATCGAGCCGCTGCTCAAGGGCAACCGATGATGATCAATAAGGCGCCACGGCCCAGCTTGGATCAGGTTGCGACGGCCCGGCAGATTGCGCTATTTCTTGATTACGACGGCACTCTCGCCGAGTTCGCGCTGACACCGGATCAGATCGATCCCAAGCCGGAAGTCATCGCACTCCTGACACGCCTGTCACACTGCCCGCAACTTCATGTGAACGTGGTGAGCGGCCGGCGGTTGGCGCACATCCAGGCCTTATTGCCAGTACCCAACATCCTGTTGGCCGGAACCTACGGTCTGGAAATGCAGCTACCGGATGGCAGACAGTTCAGTCGGGCGGAGCTGGAGGCGATCCAGCCTGCCTTGGAGCGTCTCAAGCCGCAATGGAAGCAGCTGCTTGTCGATCGGGCCGGCTTCTACTTAGAGGACAAAGTGTGGGCGCTGGCCATCCACGCCCGGTACGCAGAAGAGAACGAGGCGCAATTCGTCTTGGGAAAAGCACATGACATCGCCCTTGATGTCATCTCATTGGATCAATTCCGCTGGTTGACGGGGCACCGCTTTTGCGAGGTGTCCCCCCTCTGGGCCAACAAAGGCATCACCGTCAAAAACCTGATCAGTGACTACGCTGCGCCCGATCTGCTGTCCATTTACGTGGGCGACGATGGGATGGACGAAGAGGCGTTCGCCATTGTCAAAGCCCAGGGTGGCCTTACGATCCTGGTGGCCGATCGACCCCGTGCCACGCAGGCCGATTATCGTCTGGATTCACCCGCTCAAGTAGGCCATTGGCTCAATCAACTCGCCGCCCAGCTAGAGGCCGCCGCCCAACAAACATGAAAGATGCTCCCGCAGGAGAAAACAATGTCCTCCCTATGTGTTTATGTGGGCGCCTATACCCAAGACCTCGGTTGGGTCAACGGCAAAGCTAAAGGGATTGCACTTTATCAGCTTGATCCGGCCACGGGCAGGATGACCCAGCTGTCTGAGACCACTTCAGACAATCCCTCTTTTCTGGCCCTTCATCCCTCAGGGAAATTTCTCTTCGCCACCAACGAATCGATTCAGTGGGGCCTTTCGCCCGATAACGCGATCAGCGCCTTTGCGATTGCGGCAGACGGGGCGCTGAGCTTGCTCAACCGACAGCCCTCCCTGGGTGGCGCACCCTGCTTTGTGAGTGTTGAGCCTACTGGGAAGTTTGCCGTGACGGCCAATTATGTGGGCGGCAATTTCGTGATGTACCCCATCGGCACTGATGGTCAACTCGGCGAAGCCAGCGATAACTCGCAGCACGGCGCTTCGGAACCCGCTCAAGACCAGCAACCAATCCCGCATGCTCATTCGATGAACCTAGCGCCCGGAGGTAAATATGCGCTGGGTTGCGACCTGGGTTTGGATCAGGTCTTCATTTACGAGCTTGACCTGAACCGCGGTAAGCTCCTCCCAAACTCCGAGGCCGTTGTGGTGCGCGGCTCCGGGCCGCGCCACCTGGCCTTTCATCCCAACCAGAAGGCCGTTTACGTGATCAACGAGTTGGGCGGAACGATCACGGTTTTCACCTGGAATAACGACGCTGGCAGGCTGCGTGAAATTCAGACCATTTCCACCGTTCCAGCTGACTACACCGGGCCACTCGCGTGCGCCGATGTGCATGTCCATCCGAGCGGCAAATTCGTTTACGGGTCAAATCGGGGGCACGACAGCATCGTGATCTATGGAGTCGAGCAAGCCACCGGGCGATTGATCCTGCTCGGTCACGAACCGACGCGGGGCCAGACGCCCCGCAACTTTGCCCTGCCCCCTGCCGGCGATCTGCTCCTGGTCGCCAATCAAGATTCGAGCGATGTCGTCGTTTTCCGAGTTGACGCCAGCACCGGCGAGTTGACGCACCTGGCAACGAATGATATTCCCACGCCCGTGTGTCTCAAGTTCGCGTGAATCAAGGAGAGGATGCTTGCTCTCGAAGAAGCCCTCTAATAAGAGGGGGTATCCGGCTTCAGTGGAAAATGGCTGATTAGAAACCCGGTTTCTTCTTCATCGTTTAACCCTGAAGAACCGTAAATTGTTATGGATGTAGATCTTCACGGGGCTAATGAGATGAAGTTACACT
>JAUQXC010000405.1 GCA_030834825.1 Thermoflexales bacterium | reverse complement strand
CCTGCTGGCGCGCGAAGTTGTGGCCTGGGCCCAAGAACGGAATGAACATGCCACAACGGTCCAGTGGCGTTTCACGACCGCTGATGCGCGGGTGAAACTTGTTTCACTCTATCCCAAGTTTTTGCCTTGACGGACTACTAGAGTGCGGCACTCAGCTCCACTTTCAGTGTACGGGCCTTTTTGTGGCATTGCCCCGCCTTGCAATTCGGGGTAGACTTCAAGTGGCTGGAATACACAACCGTAAGTGTTGAGAAAGAATGGTCATTTGATATGGACGATGTCTCACGCCGGCAGCAATTCAACATCAACGCCATGCACGGGGCTGACGTGGGTGTGTGGGTGTGCGAAGGCAGCGGCCTTTTCCTCAGTCCGGTGCTCTTCATGCAAGCCCTATGCCCTGATCCTGCGCCGCGCCCGCTCTTCGCCCCATGGAAACCCGCGACGATTCTGCCTCGAGCTTTTCGCAAAGAGGGAGCGTTACCGTTGGTTTACAGCGAATGCGGTCGGCTTCCTACGTGGCCCTATTACCTGCACCTATTCGCACCGCAAGCGCCCGTCGCCGAAGCGGTTGAACGGGAAAGCAGCTTGCAAGACTGGTCCTGGACCGTGCCCCTGATTGGCATCATCCTGATCTACGATCGGAAATATGATGCCCCGCCAGGCCCCTTCTCTTTCATCAATCGGCTGTTCGATCGATCTGAGTCTCCGTCCAACACATCTCTGGCGTGGGTGCAGGCTCAACCGCTGCCGTACGTTATCGCCGCGTTGGGCTACGAGGATGCCCCGGATTCGCTGCAGCGGTTCCGCAAACGGTATGGCCTCGCCGCCGATGTTCCCGTCATTTCCGGCCCAGCCCTGGTCGATACCCGACACCGGACACAAGGCCCTGAAGACAGCGGCCCGTTCTCAGCGGTGTTTACCCATCAGAAGCTGGCTCTCGATCGGGACTATGCCAGGACGGTACTGGATGCACTACTGCAACAAATCGAGCGGGAACACGCCGCATAAAAGCCACGGGGAATCTACAGTAGATACAGGAAGAGCGAGCGATCGGCAACCGATCGCTCGCTCTTTACGAGATCGTCTTCCCTCTCCGTGAGGGAGGCTTTACCGGCTCACGAGGGTCAGAAAGGTCCCCTCCGCCACTTTGTTTAACCCGGCGCCATCGCTACCCACGGTCCACAGGGAACTGGCGCAGCCCGGGTTGCACGTCACCTGATTGGATTGCAGCAACAGTGTGTCGGCGTTCAACCAGGCAGCGAGGGTGAAATACTCGCCGGGCTGGCTCGTGACGATCAACTTCGAGCCGCCACTCAACCCGTCGGAGACCGCCACCCAACCCTGTTCGTTTTCGGGATCGCGTTTCGCCAGCGCGAAAGCGACTCGAGTCAGATCGGGACTAAAGCGCGCACTGCCCACCAGGCTAAACCCGGTAACAGCGGCGGGCGGTTGAATGGTCGTCGTTTGACCGCTGCTCAAATCTCGAATCGTGATCGAGGTCTGAGCACAGTGATCGGCAACCAGCTGCTCGTCGCTGGAAAGTTCGTCGAGGCAGAGCGCCTGGCCCCCGCCTAAGTCGTAGGGGATCACTTCCTGAACGCTCCGATCGCTCACGTTAATGCGCTGTAAACTCGACGCGCCGCCAAACAAGATGTAGCCGCCGATGCCATAGGGTTCGGTACTGAAGTAAAGAGACTGCCCGTCCTGCGACCAGCGCTGTGCCACCAGGACAAACGGCGCCGTAATCGTGGCTGTATCCGTCAACAGCGTCACCAACGTTGTGCCATCGATCGAGCTGCTGAATAGCTGCGATGGTGCACTTGCGCGCACGGGCGCTGTGGCCCAACCCAACCGGGGCCGATCGCCCGACCACACGGCCAGACCATAACTAGGATTGCCGATGAAATCGAGTGGGCGCGTGCCCGTCTGATCCGCTGCCACCCCCTGCGGCTGATTCGCGAAGTCCAGGGCGTAGACCACACCACCGGCCTCGCCCGCCAGCGGCAACAAGCCGGTGGTGACTTGCGGCTCAACGGGCATTTGCGTGTCGATGATCTGGATGGAATTATCCGGCGCGCGTATGGCGAAACTGACATACGCTGCTTCTGTCAGCTGCACGATGGCTGTACCATCTTGATTGGTGTGGAATTCGTACTGTTCGCCGTTCGCTTCAAGGATGATGCGGAAGCCGGCGACCGGGCCACCCATGCATCTTGCATTGATACGAACAATGCCAAGACAGCCATCCGGCCATTGGACTGCTTCAGTGCTGATCAATTGGATTTGATCGATGGGTACCTTGATCGTCTCGACCAGCGCTTGCATGGCGGCGCTCTGCGCCGGCGTGTGATCAGCCTGGGGCTTGCCGATCGGCACAGGGTTCGTCTGGAGCGGCGTTGCCGGCAGTGTTTGGCTGGAGGCCGGTGGCGTCGCCGTGAGCAAGGTCATGGAACCGGGTTGACCGCAGGCTGCCAATACCCCCGCGACGAGCAAAAAGATGATTAAGCGCGACATGGATATCTCCTCTGTTGCAAAGATTGAATTGGCCTGAGCCGGCCAAGTGTGGCAATGCCAGGTTGCAGCCGAGGCAAACAGAGCATCACCACACAAAACGCCGCAGCTGCTGTTTTTGTTCCAAGCGAGCATTTCCTTCATTAAGATCGAATTCCCAAATGGTTTACGCTCAGAGCGGACACTTGCACCCACTGCGTGCAGTGCGGTGTGGTCACATCCGCTGGATATGGCTACGCAGAGCGAGCAGGAGCATGGCGCAAATCAAAATGGGAATCGCGCTAGATGCAGCATGGATAGGTTTTCCCTCCAGGGTCGAAGTACTCCTCTGACCGTGTGTGAAGTCCTGCACCGCCCACTTGAATTAACGTGAGTTCAAATTGCCTGATCATGTTTGATGATGTAAAGAAAAGCGCGCCTGACTAGACATAGGCACCTTTTAGTTCTTTTTGAGCAGCAGCTTGGGACTTTTTTAGTGCTGGAATGATATGGTTAAGAATCGATGTTGTAATGTTTTAAAAAGAAGTGCGAGGATTCAAAAAGAACAGACCAGGAGGGCAGCATGATCGTCTGGATACCGCTTTTAGTGTTGGCCCTAGTCTTCACCACAAAACGCAAGAATGGCTCTGGGCGCAGGGTCGATCTAGGCTTTGTTATTGTGATTCTCATCCTGGCGTGGTTGGCCTGGAGTTCACAAGTTTATCTGTAGACTTTGGAGCGCAACTGATTTCAGTTGCGCTCCATAAACGTATCGTACAAAACTTCATCGAGTTTGATCTGGATGTAACAGAAATCGTCCTCTGGCAAATGCCAAATGGCTTCACCTTCGGTAGGAATACGGAAGCCATTTACCTCACGATAGTTTCGTAGCGGCGTTGACCACTTGGTGCGCAGCTGATCTTTTCCCACTGAGCGGTAACGTTCTTCAGTCACGAAGTTGATGAGTTCAGCGCACGCGTTGAACTGCAAGATCGCCGAGGCTTGTCGATTGAACAGGCGTAGCGTGGCACGCGCAGAATTCGCGTCGATGGCCTCCCACGTCAGTGACTTATCGAGAAAGGCGGTGGGCCACATCACCATGTCGTTGAAGAAGATGAGCAGCGCCGAAATGTCTATCTCTGGACCACGGACGTCCGCCACCGTGAACAGCGAGAAGAGTTTAATCAGCATATGGCCGGCGCCGTTGTCATAGCGATCGCGCGCCTTCAGCAGTGCCACCGGCCCCTTCTTTGCCGCCGCATACCAGGTGCGCGATAATGATCCGGCCAGGGTACTGTACTGCACCGCCTGAATCGGCATCCAGTTCTGAGAGGGTGCGGTCCGCAACACGCCCGATTGTACCACCCGGGCACAACGCACCTGCGGCTTACCGATCACACCCGCGTAGTGCAAATAGCGTTGAACGGGATCAGGCAGCGGTGCGAGATCCGCCTCAGTGATGATGCGCGGGTTGATCTGTCGTGCTTGTTGCATATAGTCGTGAGTAAGTGAATCCATTTTGAAGCGCATGTTAATCCTCCAATTGACTTTGCCGAATCATTTCACAGACGCGATAAGCCAGCCGGTTGGCCCTGACGCCCATCACATTCATCAACAGGACGATGCCCAATTGATCCTGCGGATAAAGCCGCGTCTCCGAGGTGAAACCAGCGCCACCTCCTTCATGATTGAGAAACATGCGGCCATTCACCTGCCCGATTTTCCAACCCAACCCCACACCCACTTTCGCTGCAAAGCCCGCTTGCCCTTGCGCCACGACCGTTTGCATCTGCTGCACACGGCCTGCGCTTAAAATACCTTGTCCGCCGCCCAAGTGCGCGCTGAGAAACGGCGCAAACCCGACGGCTGATCCGACCAAGCCTCCGATAGCGGCCGTGTCCAGGTTGTAATCGCGCAGTTCCATCCACTTTCCGATACGGGGACCAGATACCTTACGCGCCACTTCCGGCATGAACCAGCGCAACATCAGGCGCATCGGATTCCAGTACTCGATGTAACCGCGTGCGGCGTCAGACTTCATCTCAGAGGTGAGAGAAAACGCTACCGGCATGCCCAGCGGCTGCAGAATGTGATCCGTCACATACGCCGTATAGGGCTGGCCTGATCGACGCGCGATGATCTCGCCCAGCAGCGCGTAGTTCGCGTTGCAATATTCCACCTGGCGGCCTGGCGCATGTCTCGCTCGCAGGGTATAACGACTCAGCGCTTCGGCCGTCGTCGGGGCAGGTTCACCATCCACATGCACGGCCAGCAGCGCTTGCGTCGTGTCTTTCAGGCCGGAAGTATGGCTCAGCAAATGTTGCACAGTGAGAACGGGCGACAACTTATCTCGGAATTCCGGCAGCACCGCCACGACCGTCTCGTCCAACTGAAGTTTGGTCTGCTCCACCAACTGCATAATGGCTGTTGCCGTGTAGAGCTTGGTAGCTGAAAATAAGTGATAGGCCGTGTGGGGTGTCGCCCAGCGTGCTTCAGACAAAGAGGCATAACCAAACCCTTCCGCCGCGAGAATACCGTCGCGATCTACGACAACCAGCGAACAGCCGGGGACACCGGCGGCCGTCAACTCGGTTTGAATCCGCTCGGATAAGTCAGACTGTAGCGTCAGCATGAGTTCATCGTCTTCCTTGAAGGATCATGTTCTACCCAACAAACTCAACAACATCGCCAGCACGGCAACGGCAATGGTCAGCGCCGCGCCTACACCAAGTTTAGCCAGCAATGGGAAGTCCGGCTTGGTGCAGCGCAGCGGGCGTCGCGGTTAACGAAGTGGATTGAAGGATCATGGTGTGTCCTCGGCTGGAGTCTGTTCGTGCAGCGCGATCAACGGCAACCCCAGATCGCGCATCTTGATCAGAACGCTGTACAGCTCGGTTTGATCGGCGACGGTGGTGGTCAGCACCGCTTCGCCGTTCGGCTGGTTGACCACGTGCGCTTCGTTCAACCAGTGGAGCAGGCGTTGATCGAGATGTCCGCGCACACGAATCTGATAGCGTGAGCGGGGGACGCTTTCACACATGTGGTTGACCTGTCCGCCTCAAAATACTTTGGGCAACAACAAGCCCGTCGTTTCCCGATAGGACTCGAACTCTGGATACCTCGCCAGTGAACGATCTTTGGCGCGCATGTTCTTGATGAAGAAGCCGAAGATCCAGCCGCCCAGAATCAGGAACGGCAGCCAATGCAGCGACAGGCTGGCAAAGGATACATAGATTAGGATCTCACCCAGGTAATTAGGATTTCGGGTTTTGCTAAACAGACCCTCCTGAATCAACCCCCTGTGATAGCGCAGGGTATAGTATTTCTGCGCGTCGCCGACATAGTGCAGAAAGATGCCCACACTGTACAGGAACAACACGAGGGCAATCATGACCGGGGGCAGCGTGATAAACCGGCTAATCAACAAAAACGGCGCGAGGTAGTAGCCCGCCAGCGGCAAGAAAACGAAAACCAGACTAATCCACAACGGCCGTTTTTGATCGAAGCGCCGATCGGGATACAGCGCTTGCTTCATCAACCAGAGCAGCGAGTACGTTCCGTGCAGGGCCAAATAGACGAAGGCCTCCACCGACCAGTTGCCATAGATCAACATCAGGCCGATGACCACGGGGAACACCAGCGCCTTGTGGAGATTAATGATCGTAGAATCTTTCATGGCTTTTCAACTCCTTTAATGCTGTAAGTAACCTCATGCCCGAGCGCTGTCGCCTTGTCCGCCGCATAACGGCGGAGGCGCGCTAGGCGCATCGGGCATCCAAGTTGAGCGAGACAGATCTCTGGATTCCTGCTTGAAGCATGCGGGAATGACACTGCCGCGTAGTAAAGTAGCCTACCTGAGCCGAAACTGAATCATGACGCGTTCTTTAGCGGCCCGGGCCAGGTCATTGTGATCGGGTTGGCCGTTAGCCTTCAATCCCACCTTGAAGTACTTGGCCCAGCCGGGCACTTGGCTCAGGTACGCAGATAACGCTTCTGCTACAGCGACTTCGTCTTCAAGCACTTGCCCGGTCGCCTGGACTCGGCGGCCTTGGAGCTGCAGCGAGACGGGTACGCCGCCGCACAGATTGCGCCACCATGTGCGAGTGCGATAGCTGGTCGCCCACAAGTGATCGCCGTCGCGCACGTAGTTGACGGGCGTGGTGTACGTCCGACCGCTTTTGCGACCCGTGTAAGTAAGCGCCAGCAGGTTGCCGCTCAATAGCGAGTGCAGCGGCGAATGCAGAATCATGCTGAGAAACGGGTTGTACCACATGGTTCATCCTTGCTAGTCAACACGCATTAGACCGAATACGTTCACGAATGCTCTGTCACATCACAGGCGCATGGGGCGGTCTCAGTTAGCTATCCGACTATAGATCAAAAGTGTGTGTCCAGTATGAAATATGAGAAATAAGACGGTGCAACACAAATAAATGAGGCGAGACCAACGCAGGGGGAGCCAACTGCGCGAACAAACAAAACCAATGCCGATAAGCCAAACCAGAGTTGACCAGGCCGGAGCCGAAAAACCAATGACACTCATGCTCCAATCGCTGTAGGGGAAGACGATCTGCATTAAATAACTTGCCAGATAAACGATAAGGCCTCCACTATAAAAATACCAACCCAACGATTGAGTTTTATCTCCTCGACCAAAATAGAGAAGCACCGGTATGCCAAAAACCAGGATGCGAAATAGATTTTCCAGGAAACCCAACCAGGAGGGGATATCTTTCCAGAATTGTGCAAAGCTATAGCGGGGTGGCAAAGCCGCCCAAAGACCAAATGTGATCACCATCGGGGGAAGGATGAGTAAAGCCCCATTTCTAAGCAACAGCCTTCCCCAAAATGTATCCGACTTAGACATCACGTCCTCCTCAATTAAAAACAAGTGCGATTGGCCGTAGTGGCCTTACAATGCTGGCTTATTCCGGGGTTTATTGCGAGAGCGCTGACAACATCTTCTGCGCCTCTACCACGAATTTTCGTTTCAGCGATT
>JAUQXC010000404.1 GCA_030834825.1 Thermoflexales bacterium | reverse complement strand
CTGGGGTAATCATAGACCAGGGCCGCGTGTCATTCTATGATCGCGGCGTGCGAACTGCGTGCCAATTGCGTGCGAAAAGTGCTAACCGGCGACACGTTCAACTGGGCGAAGCACGGTTCGATCCGCCGCAGTTTAGACGTGAGCTGAGGTCTGCACCCTCGATCAGCCTGGGCCGGGCCGCTTGACCGGGAGATCGATCATAAGGTATGCTCTTATCAACGATCGACCTTAGGCCATCCCAACACGTTCTGCATCCACGTGCCTGCGGGGGGGAATCATGACCGAGCCAGTGGAGGGAAAATCTGCTGCTGCAGATGAAATCGTGCGGATGCAGCAGCAGATTTCACATTTACAAGAATCGCTCCGGATTCAGCAGCGCGTCGCCTACGCCGCCGGCTTATTTCAAGGCGAAGTCACCGTCCGCACCCTGGTCAGCTCGTTGGCCGAAGGGCTGCTCATCATCGACTCCGATCAAAGAATCATTCTCATCAATCACCGCCTGGAAGAGATGTTTGGTTACGCCAGCGGCGAGATGATCGGGCAATTCTTGCAGACCCTGTTGCCTGATCGCTATGCCCAGGTCCACGGACATCACGTTAATGCCTACTTTCAAGCGCCGCGCATTCGATCCATCGGCCAGGGGTTGGAGCTGGTCGGCCGGCGCAAGGACGGCGCTGAATTTCCGGTGGAGGTGAGTTTGAGTTATCTGGACACAGAGACCGGGCGTTTCAGTTTGGCCTTTATCACAGACGTGACGCAGCGCCGGCAGGCAGAACGCGCTTTGCTGGAACAAAATGAAGCCCTCAACACCTTTGCCCAGACCGTGGCCCACGATCTGGTCTCGTCGGTTACGGTGCTGGTGGGGTTAAGCGAGTATCTGACCGAGACTTACATCGACGTTCCGCCGCCGGAGCTGCAGGAATATCTGGCGACCATCGCGCGCAGCGGGCGGAAGATGAGCAGCATCATTAACGAGTTGCTGTTATTGGCCAGCTTGCGCCAGGACGAAGTGGTGTTAGGGCCTGTGGAGATGGTGCCCATCATCGAAACGGCTCTCTTCCGTTTGCACGAAGTCATTCAAACCGAGCACGCCGAAATCATTCAGTCCGATGGTTTTCCCCCGGTCCTGGGTTACGCCCCCTGGCTCGAAGAAGTCTGGTTCAACTATCTCAGCAATGCCCTGAAGTATGGCGGGCGTCCTCCGCGTGTGGAAATTGGGAGCACCGTGGCCGATAATGGCTACGTCAAATTTTGGGTGAAAGACAATGGGGTTGGCGTATCTCCCGATCGGCAGGCCCAACTTTTCAAAGCGGGGCAACGTCTGGAGCAATATCGCGCCAAGGGACACGGCCTGGGCTTGTCAATCGTGCAGCAAATTGTACGCAAGCTAAGCGGACAAGTCAGCCTCGAAAGCACCCAGGGACAAGGCAGCGTGTTCGGCTTCAGTCTGCTGCAAGTGAAGACTGAATAACTCACGTTGCGCAGAAGCAGCCTCACTCTGCCGTTGGGCAAGGTCGGCCTCAGCTGGCGCGCCTGTGCGGGTTGCGCAATGTGCGTAAACAAGCTGGTTCAATCGGGAGCAAGCGCCATGCCTGATGAGCGCAAAACCAAAGCGCAGCTCATTGCCGAACTCAATGACTTGCGCCGGCGCGAGATTGAATATCGTTCGCTATTTGAGGACAACCCGCAGCCCATGTGGGTCTACGATCGAGCGACGTTGGCCTTTCTGGCCGTCAACGACGCAGCGGTCGGGCACTACGGCTACTCACGCGCCGAATTTCTGCGCCTGACCATCGCGGACATTCACCTGTCAGCAGATGTGCCTCTGCTGCTGAATCTTGTCCATGAGCTGCCCGGCCCCTATCGCGCGCCGGGCGTGTGGCAGCAGCAGAAAAAGCACGGCGAGTTGATCGATGTAGAAATCACCACACACGACATCGTTTTTGACGGGAAAGCGGCGCGGCTGGTGCTGGCCAACGACGTCACCGTGCGCCAGCAGACCGAACGAAGCAGGCGCTATCAGGCGGCGCTGGTGAATAATGCCGCCGAAGCGATCATCGCGACGGACGAAAAACTCAATATTCAAGTGTGGAATGCCGCCGCCGAACAGATCTATGGCTGGCGCGCGCGCGAGGCACTCGACCAACCGATTGATCAGATCATCCCCGGCGAGTTTCCCGGCACCCGCGTCGAGGCGGTGCGCCAACAACTGGAGCGCGAAGGGCGCTGGCAGGGCGAGATCATTCAGCGTCGCAAAGACGGCTCGCCCGTTCACGTGCTGGCCTCGACGGCTCAATTGCGAGACAGTGACGGTCGTCTATTCAGCACGATCACGATCAATCACGACATCACCGCGCGCAAACAGGCAGAGGAGCAACTTCATTTTCAAGCCTCGCTGCTCGAACATCTTCACAATGCCGTGATTGTCATCGATGCCCAGCTGACGATCACTTTTTGGAACCACCATGCCACCACCCTCTATCAGTGGCCGGCGCAGGAAGCCGTCGGCCGCAATGCCATCGCCTTGCTCGTGCGCGATGAGGATGTTGCGCAAGTGACCCAGATCATTGCAAACGCGCTACCGTATGGCTATTGGGAAGGTGACTTCACTCTGCGCCGTAAAGATGGCAGTACCTTCCCGGCGCATATCACCGGCGCCATCCTGACAGACTCACACGGAGAGATGATCGGCCTAGTGGGCGTCAGTGAAGACATCACCGCACGCCAGCAGATGGAGTTCCAAAGAGAGGCCGCGCTCGCAGCTCTGCGCGACAGCGAGGTAAAGTTTCGCTCATTCGTGGAACAATCGTCGGAAGGTGTGGTGCTGCTCAACGAGGAAGGCCGCGTGATCGAGTGGAATCCGGCGCAAGAACAGATCACGGGCATCCTGCGCACGCAAGCCATTGATCTGCCTTTCTGGGAACTCCAATATCAAGTACGGCCACCCGAGCTTCGCCCACCGCGTGGCCCTGAGTTTTTCAAGGAGGCGCTACTGGACGCTTTGCGCACTGGGCAGGCGCCTTTACCCAGCCGGCCGATCGATATCGAAATCCAGACGGTCTCGGGCGAACGCAAGTTCATTCAACAGACCGCGTTTCCGATCAAAACTGCACTGGGCTTCTGGATCGGCGGTATCTTTCGCGACGTCACCGAACGCAAGCAAGTCGAAGCTGAGCTGCGCAACAGTGAAATGCGGCTCCGCCAGATCTCGCGGCAATTGTTGCAAGTGCACGAAACCGAACGGCACGCCATCGCGCGGGAACTGCACGACGACATCGGACAGGCTCTGACGGCGATTAAACTCGATCTGCAAACGGCGCAGCGCGCTGCCGGTGCGACGGCTGTCATGGCGCGACTGGACGACAGTATTGCCACAGTCGAACATGCGCTGCAAGCTGTGCGCCATCTCTCGCTCGATCTGCGGCCGCTGCTCCTCGACGATCTGGGATTGGCGGCCGCGCTGCGCTGGTACGTCGATCGTCAGGCGCAACGTGCCGGGCTGACGGCGCAAGTCGATGTGGACACACTGGTGCTGCGGCCCGCGCCTGAGATTGAGACCATCTGTTTCCGCGTGGCTCAGGAAGCGTTGACTAACATCGTACGTCACGCGCAGGCGCAGCAGATAACCGTCGCCCTGCGACAGACCGACAGCCAGCTGGAAATGATCATTCACGATGATGGCCGCGGCTTCGACGTGAACGCGGCGCGCGCGCGCGCGCTGCATGGCGCAAGCCTGGGCCTGCTCAGCATGGAAGAGCGCGTGATGCTGGGGCAGGGGCACCTCAAGCTTGAATCTGTTCCTGGGCAGGGCACGACCATCCACGTCTGGCTGCCGCTGGCCGATCGGCTGGATGATGGAGGCGCCGTAGGATGACGACCATCCATGTACTACTGGCCGATGATCACGCCTTGGTCCGCGCCGGGCTTCGGGCACTGCTGGAGCGCATACCCGATGTTCAGGTGATGGCCGAAGCCGGCGATGGCCGGGCGGCCTTGCAGCTCATTGGCGAATACCAGCCAGAGGTGGTGCTCATGGATATTGCCATGACCGGGCTTAACGGTCTGGAAGCCACCGCGCGCATCACGCAAGACTTTCCCGAGGTGCGCGTGATCATGCTCTCGATGCTGGCCAATGAAGAGTATGTTCGGCAGGCGCTGCGCGCCGGAGCCGCCGGCTACATCTTGAAAGATGCCGCGGTCAGTGAACTGGAAGTGGCGCTCAAAACAGTCCGCAATGGCGACACTTATCTAAGCCCCGTCATCGCGCAGCGCCTGGCCGCTTACATGGAACGCGCTGGCGGTACCGGCCGCCTACTCGATCGCTTGACACC
>JAUQXC010000403.1 GCA_030834825.1 Thermoflexales bacterium | reverse complement strand
CGCGGGTTCCTTTCTGGCGCGACGTGCGCATCATCCGCCTCGCCTTGCAGGTGGGGTTTGTCCTGCTGCTGGCCGCCGCTGCAGCGGCGCTGTATTCCAACTTGCAAGCGAATTTGACCCGGCGTGGCATCCAACTGGGTTACGGTTTCCTCGGCTCCACCGCCGGGTTTGACATCGGGGAATCGCTCATTCCCTTTGATGCCTCTCGTACTTACGGGCAGGCGCTGGTGGTGGGCTTCATGAACACCCTGCTGCTAGTGTTCTGGGGCCTCATCTTTGCGACCCTTATCGGCGTGGTCGTCGGCGTAGCACGGCTGTCGTCGAACTGGTTGGTTCGTCAAGCCGCCGGCATCTATGTGAACATCATCCGCAACACGCCGCTCCTCATTCAATTAATGTTCTGGTATTTTGGCATCATCCTGCCATTGCCTAGTGTGCGCAATGCGATTCAACTCCCCGGCCCAATCTATGTGAGCCAGCGAGGCTTATATCTGATCGCGCCTGTGCCCGCTGAAGGTTTCCCCGCATGGCTGCCGTTTTTGGGCGTCGCGGCGCTGTCGCCGCTGGTACTGCACTTAAGCTTCCGGTGGATGCAGCGCCGGCTCGATCGACCGGTGTCGCCGTGGTTCAAGCTGTCATATCTCCTCCTCCCGATCGGGATTGCCACGATCGGGCTTATCCTGCTGCCAATGCCGCCGCTCGCATTGAGTGTGCCGGAGTTGCGCGGTCTGAATTTTAGAGGCGGGCTGCGCCTGTCGCCGGAGTTTGCGGCGATGTTGTTCGGGTTGACGACGTACACGGCGGCTTTCATTGCCGAGATAGTACGCGCCGGGATTCAAGCCGTCTCCACCGGACAAGTCGAGGCCGCTCACGCGCTGGGGCTGAATCCCGCGCAAACGTTGCGGCTCGTCATCTTTCCGCAGGCCCTGCGGGTCATCATTCCGCCGCTCACTAGCCAATATCTAAACCTGGCCAAAAACTCTTCGCTAGCCATCGCGATCGGTTTTCCGGATCTGTTCAGCGTAGCGGGCACGGTGTTCAATCAAACCGGCACGGCCATCGAGATCATCCTGCTGCTGATGGCCAGTTATCTGGCGATGAGTCTGTTCACGTCGCTGCTGCTGAATACCTACAATCGCCGCGTGCAGTTGGTGGAGCGCTAGCGGTGACGCACGTCGAATCTCTTCCGCCGCCCCGCACCGGCATCGGTCCGATCGGCTGGCTGCGTCAGAACCTGTTTAGCACGTGGTACAACGCGCTGCTCACCATCATTGCCACGCTTGTGATCGGAGTCGTGTTGCTCTCCATCATCGAGTGGGCCGTGGGCAGTGCTCGCTGGGGCGCGATTTCAACTAATATGACACTCTTCATGCTGGGCCAGTATCCGCGCGAACAGGTCTGGCGAGTGTGGGCCGTCATCTACTTGCTGGCGCTGCTGTTGGGTCTGAGCTGGGGCGTATGGCAAACAGCCGTACGCGGTTTTGCCTTGATTGCCGTTGGTGCGTCACTGGTGTTTGCCCTCAGCGTGGTGAATTCGAGCGTCTGGCCAATTTGGATCGGTGTGGCCTTCGCGATCGGTCTGGGTTACCTGGGTGGGAGACACGTGCCGGGTATGCGTCGGGTGGCCGTCGTTGGTGGTGTGCTCAGCTTTCCCATCGGGCTGCTGCTGATTTCCGGTTTGACTAGGTTGAACTTCCTACCGCAGGTTCCGTCCAACCTATGGGGGGGCTTGCTGCTCACCCTGGTACTGACGGTGGTTGGCAATCTGGTTTCGCTGCCGTTGGGCATTCTTCTGGCGTTGGGGCGGCGCAGTCGACTGCCGGTGATTCACTACTTTTGTGTCGGCTACATCGAACTGATTCGCGGCGTACCGTTGATTACCATCCTGTACATGGCGGCCAACATGCTGCCGTTTTTCTTGCCGGAAACGGTGCGGCCCGAGCTGGTGGTGCGTGCGATGATCGGTTTGATCTTGTTTGAAGCAGCCTATCAGGCGGAAAACGTGCGCGGCGGCTTGCAGGCGATTCCGCGCGGGCAGTACGAAGCTGCTTACGCGCTGGGGCTTAACCCGATCTTGACCACCTTGTTTATCATCCTGCCGCAGGCGCTGCGGCTGGTCATCCCGGCGTTGTTGAATTCGTTCGTCAGCCTGTTCAAAGACACCAGCCTCGTGGCCATCGTCGGCTTGTTCGACTTGCTGCGTATCGGCCGATCGGTCCTGGCGCAGAGCGACTGGCTGGGCACGCATCGCGAAGTGTTTGCTTTTGCGTTCCTGGTGTACTGGGGCATCAATCTGGCCTTGACCTACGGCGGCCGCCGCCTGGAACGGGCCTTGGGTATCGGTCAACGCTAGAGCGTTTCAGCTCGTGGCAGAAGAAGGCTAAGTCAATGTCACCTCCCGAAGAACCCATCATCGCGTGCGAAGATGTCCACAAATGGTATGGTCAATTCCACGCCCTGCGCGGTATTTCTCTCTCGGTCCAGCGCGGCGAAGTCGTGGTGATCTTCGGCCCCTCGGGTTCGGGAAAATCGACGTTCATCCGTACCCTCAACCGGCTGGAGGAGCATCAACGCGGCCGCATCGTCGTGGACGGCATCGAACTGACCAACGATATCCGCAACATCGAAGCCGTCCGGCGCGAAATTGGCATGGTGTTTCAGTCGTTCAACTTGTTTCCGCATTTGACGGTGCTGCAGAATATCGTGCTGGCCCCGGTCTGGGTGCGGCGCTGGAAGCGCCAGCAAGCCGCGCAGAGCGCGATGCAGCTGTTGGAACGAGTGGGCATTCCTGAACAGGCGCACAAGTTTCCGGGCCAGCTGTCCGGCGGCCAACAGCAGCGGGTGGCGATTGCGCGTGCCCTGGCGATGCAGCCCAAGGTGATGCTGTTTGATGAGCCGACTTCGGCGCTGGATCCGGAGATGATCAAAGAGGTGCTGGATGTCATGATTGAACTGGCGAAGTCGGGCATGACGATCCTGGCGGTGACGCACGAAATGACGTTTGCCCGCAGCGTGGCGAATCGCATGTTGTTCTTTGACGGCGGGGTGATCGTCGAGCAGGGCACCCCCGATCAGATTTTTAACCACCCGCAGCACGATCGTACCAAGCTGTTCCTCTCACAGATCCTCAAACACTGATACCGTTCGTCCTGCAGCTACAAACCCTGCGGGTCATCCAGGGCAGGGCTGGTGGTATCTGTGGTAAAGTTGCGTGCGATTATGGCAGACTGAGCCAAGAAACCGGGTTTCCTTCTTTCCCGGGCAATGACACGATCATCGTGGCGAAATCCGGTTTCTAAAACGAATGCGGAGTGTGGACTGATGAAACTGGCCGTATTGGCAGATGTCCATGCCAACTGGCGGGCCTTGCAAGCCGTGGCCGAACACCTCGAACGATGGCGCCCCGATCGGGTGGTGGTGGCCGGCGACGTCATTAATCGCGGGCCGCGTCCGGTGGAGTGTTTGGACTTTGTGCTGAAGATGCAGCGTGAGCGTGGCTGGCAACTGGTGTTGGGCAATCACGAAGAATACGTGATCCATCACGCCTCTCCGCGCGAACCCCTGGCGGGACCGTGGATTCAAATTTGGGGATCATCGCGCTGGACGTATGAGAAACTGGCTGGTCGTGTACCGGCGTTGGAGGCGCTGCCCCTACAACAAAGCTGGATCATGCCGGATGGTTCTGAAGCACGCGTGGTTCATGCTTCGATGCGCGGCACGCGGGATGGTATTTTCCTTGAAACACCAGACGATCGGCTGCGGGAGCAGATCGCTCCTCCGCCAAAATTGTTCGTCGTCGGCCACACGCACATTCCGCTGGTGCGAACGATCGGCGAGTCCCTCGTCGTCAATGCCGGTTCGGCGGGCCTGCCATTCGATCGCGATTCGCGTGCGTGTTACGCGCAGTTGACGTGGCACGACGATCGCTGGACGGCGGAGATCGTTCGGGTGGCGTACGATCGCGCGCAGGCTGATCGGGATTACGACGAGACAGGCTTCAACGTTGAAGCAGGGCCGATCGCGCGCTTGATCCGCGACGAGCTGGCCCAGGCCCGCTCGAACCTCTTCGAATGGACGCGCGACTATGAAACAGCCGTGGTAGCGGGACAAATATCGATGGCGGAATCGGTGATGCGTTTCCTGGCAGCCTGACGGCTGGAGGGCGCTCTCATACACTTGGCAGGGCGACAGCCCTTTTGCTGGAGGTGCAATCGTCATGCGTCACTGTGCCTTGCTCGTTTTGTCGTGTTTCACCTGCTTGAGTTTGACGGCCTGTGTGCCTTCCTCAGCTGCGTTCCAACCCGCAACCTACCAGGCGATCCCACAGAAAGGCGATCCGCGTATTACCTTTAATCCTTCCGGCGACGCGCTGCTGATCGACATCACCAGCCCGACCGGCATCGGCAGCGCGACGATCGAGAAGACCACCGGCCAATGGCCGGGTAAGATCAGCTTGCGTCTGCGTGTGAAGGGCTTGGAGAGCTTCAACTTTCAATATGCGGGGAATAACCTCGCTGTTGCGGTATCCAGCCATGGAGACAATACCGTACGCGAGGAGTACGAGCAAGCGGGCCAGACAAACACCACCAGCGCAGGCGATCCATATTGGATCGGCGTGACGCCGGGTGAAGGCTATTTCGATCTGGAAGCGCCGGCCGATTTTCTAAAGAGTGGCGAGAACCGGTTCACTATCACGTGGATTGACTTTTATCGCTGAGAGCAAAAACCGGGGTTCTCCCTTTCCAGCCGTCATGCGACTCAGAGGGAGAAACCCGGTTTCTCAGTATCGCTCACTGTTGCGCGGCCTGTTGACTCGCTGAGGCCTGTCCCAGGAACTGCGCCACCACGGCCGCAATCTTGTCTCGATCGGGCAGCAGGACCTGCCCACCCTGCGGCGTGATATAGGGCTGAATCATCGTTTCGTCGATGCGATAGCTGTGAATGTTCTCGCGCGGAATCTGGCTCCACTTCTTGGCCAGCGAGAGAATTTCGGGCAGGGTGAGATCCGTCCGCACTGAATTGCTGACAGCGTTCAGCACTTCCGGCACCCGGCTGAGGGATCCGATGCTCACGGCTTTGTCGCGAATAGCCAGCATCACCTGCTGCTGGCGTTGCAACCGGCCAAAATCGCTATCCGCGTGGCGCGTGCGCACATACTTCAACGCCAGGTCGCCATCCATGTGAATGTGTCCCGCCGGAATCTGCAACACCTCGGTGCGATAGTCCGGCGTAGGGTATTCGTAGTCGACGATCTCCCGCGGTACATCGATCTCAATTCCGCCGACCGCATCCACAATTCCTTTGAATCCTTCGAAGTCGATCACCGCATAGCGGTGCAGCGGCACGCCAAAGTTATACGTGATTGTCTGTTCGGCAAAGCCCGGCCCGCCGCCCGGCAGATTGTTCAGCTCGCCCCAAAAGTAGGCGGTATTGATCCGCTGCTCCTCAGTATAGCCGGGCAGGGGGACATACAGATCGCGCGGGATGGAGAGCATAGCCGCCGTCTTGCTGATCGGATCGATCGTGACCAACGTCATTACATCGGTGCGGCTGGCGCCCTCTTTCAACTTATCGCGTGCATCAAGACCCATCAGCAAGATTGTCACGCGGCCATTATCCGGCGCGGGCCAGACATCTTGATCGGTGGCAATCACCTGGGCCACCTGCCCGATGGTGGTCACGGTTTCCTGCAGATTACGTCCCAACCAGCGATCGCGCAGCGCCAGCAAAGTGCCGGGGCCGATTGAGGCCAGCACCACGCTCAGGCTGGCACACATCAGCACGATCAGGGCGAGCGCGCCCGTGAGCACATATAACCCGATCGGTTTGCGGCGGCCGGCGGGGTTGATCGTTGCGGTGCGCAGACGCGGCGAGGGCTGTGTCTCCGGCGCCAACGTGCGTGAGATATTGGGATGGGAACTCCAGATAGAATCCTCTTTTGGCATAATGGCGTGATTTTACAACAGGTCAGGCAAAACAAAAACGCCGCCCAGCTGAGGGGCGGCGCTGCCCTTTATTCAACGTTCGATAGCCGGTCATCGTCATAGCGTTGTGATGGACGAGGACATCTTCGCCCGTCTCTTGCGAAATGAAGCCACAGGTGTTGGCGCAAAAGATCCGCCTCAATTTTGAGCGAGCTTCAATCCCTTAAACTCCAGCACCTGCCCGCGAATGCCGCGCTCGGTCGGCAGCCGCTCGATGCTCGACGCGCCGAAGAAGCCTTGAATGCCCGGCATCCGTAACAGTGCCTTGCCCACTTGATCCGGTTCGTCGAACGGGCCGCCATGACAAATGACGAGGAGGTCTTTGCGCACCGCTCGGCCGGCTTCCGCGATCTGCAGCACGCGCTCGATCGCTTGATCGAGCGTCAAGGCGACACCCGCACCGATCGTTCCAGCAGTCGTCAAGCCCACGTGGGCCACCAATTGATCGGCGCCCGCTTGTGCCATGGCCTTCGCCTGATCGACGTCGAATACATAGGGCGAGGTAAACAGATCGATCTCGTGCGCGAGGCGGATCGTTTCGATCTCTTTGTCGTAGCCCATGCCGGTCGCTTCCAGGTTGGCGCGGAAGTTGCCGTCGATCAGGCCGACGGTGGGGAAGTTCTGCACGCCGCTGAAGCCCAGGTCTTTCAGCTGCTTCAGGAACACCGGCATCAGGCGGAACGGATCGGTGCCGTTGACGCCGGCCAATACCGGCACATTCTTGACGATGGGCAGCACCTCGGCCGCCATCTCCACGACGATGCCGTTCGCGTCGCCGTAAGACAACAGCCCGGCCAGCGAGCCGCGTCCCGCCATGCGATAGCGTCCGCTGTTGTAAATGATGATCAGATCACAGCCACCGGCCTCGGCCATCTTGGCCGAGATGCCCGTGCCCGCGCCGCAGCCCACGATGGGCTTGCCCGCGGCGACCTGCGCTTGCAAACGCTTCAAGATTTCTGCGCGTGATAGGGCCATGTTGTCCTCCGTGAATGAGATGAGAAACCGGGTTTCTACGGTCCAGAGGGAATCAAGGTCCGAAAGGGAGAAACCCGGTTTCTGCGTGATAGGTTATTTCTTCAACAACTCCAACAACGTCTCGGCGACCTTGCCCGAGAATTCAGGATCGTTGATGTTGTGATCGACTTCGATCACGGGGATGCCGGGCTTGAGATTTTGTTTGATCGCATCATAGCACGCCCGATCGGCTTCCGGGTCCCAGAATTGGCCGCCGGGACTATCGAGTTGTGAGACGCCCTGCAGAGGCAACACAATCGCAACGGGTGCTGTAGCCGCATTCGCCGCCGCCGCGATCATCTGGCCCATCTTCACGTTCTCCTCGACGTTAGTGCGCAAGAGGGTGACGTTGGGATTCCATTGATACAAGTTGCGGCCTTTGTACTTCTCCGGCACGGTCTCGATGCCTCCGAAGTTCGCCATATCGACGCAGCCGGGCACGAGCACGGCCGGAATACCGGCCTTGGAAGCCGCCCAACACCGATCGGGTCCGGCGCTAAACACGCCGCCGCAGACTTCATCGGCCAGTTCGGTGGTGGTCATATCCAATGATCCGGCAATGAGCCCATCGGCGATCAGGCCCTCCATCGTCTTGCCGCCGGTCCCGGTGGCATGGAAGACCAACACCTCGTAGCCGTGCTGCTCCAGAATACCGCGCGCATGGTCGACCGCTTTCGTCGTGTTGCCGAACATCGAGGCGACGATCAGCGGTTTATCGACTGGCGCTTCCGACACGCTGAAGCTCACCCCGTCCGTCTCGGCCGCCGCGGTTGCTTTAGGCGTGCTCATGCTCACCATGCCCGCGATGGCCCCGGCCGCATTGGCGTAGATGCCGCGGCTGATCCGATTGAACCCGGCCACATCGACGATGGAGGGCATGAAGGTGATGTCCCTTGTCCCAGCATAGGCGCTGACATCGCCGCCGCCGACCGTGGAGAGCATCACCTTGGGCACACCCACCGGCAGGGCACGCATGGCATTGGTCGCAATGGATGTGCCGCCGCTGCCGCCCATGCTCAGGATGCCATCCAGCTTACCGGAGTCATACAACTGCCGCACGATCACGGCCAGACCGGTGGCCATGGTTTTCATCGCTTCGTCCTTGTGTTCGCCGAAGCGGAATCGTTCCAGGTCGCCGCCGCCCGCCGCAGCGACTGTGCCGCGGCTGATGTCCGGCTCGAAGGCCGGTTCGCCCAACACTCCGAAGTCGACCACGATGGTTTTAAGGCGTTTCTTTTTAAGCAGCGCTTTGACGTAGGCGAACTCTTCACCTTTGGTGTCGAGCGCGCCGACGATCACTACTATTGGTGCCATGAGCTATTCTCCTTTGCGAGTGTGAGGGTCAAGAAAAGACGTTCGTAGAAGTGTGCTCCGGAATTAAACGAGCGCTGTGTGGGTGGAAACCCTCTCTATCCTATCACAAGTTGTCAAAAGTGAGAGATGGAAATATGAGGCGCGGTGTATAATCGGCACCAGGATTTTTAAAGAGGAGTGTGCGATGATCGTTTCCAAAAAACTTGCGTTGAGCACACGCGGCAACAGCGACACGGTCAACATTACCCCGGCTGTGGAACGCGCCATCGTCGAGGCGGACCTGGCCAGCGGCGTTGTGACCTTGTTTGTCGTCGGTTCGACGGCTGCACTGACGACGATCGAATACGAAGACGGCGCGGTGAGCGATCTGGGTCGCGTGCTTGAAAAGATCGTGCCGCGGCAAGCCGAATACGAACATCACCTGCGCTGGGGCGACGACAACGGCCACAGCCATGTCCGTGCGGCCTTGCTTGGCCCGTCGCTTAGCGTGCCGTTTGTCGGTGGTCGTCTCACGTTGGGCACCTGGCAGCAAATCATCTTGATCGATTTTGATACGCGCCCCCGCCAGCGGGAAGTGGTGGCGCAAATCATCGGAGAATAAGCATGCTCAATCCTGCCTACACGATCGTTTTGCTGGGTTATGGGGCCATTCCCGTCGTCTTGCTCATCGCCTTCGTCCGCGGTCGGACCAATGCCGAGCGCACCCGCCGCACGATCAAGTCGCTGCGG
>JAUQXC010000402.1 GCA_030834825.1 Thermoflexales bacterium | reverse complement strand
CTTGCTGGAGGCCCTGTGGGAGCACAAGGGTAAGATCGTCACGCGCGAGGAGGTCATCGCGGCGGTGTGGCCGGAATCCGACGAGGCGGGCATCACCGAACAGGCGATCGATGCGCTGGTGCGCCGCCTGCGCGATCGTTTAGCGGAGGCCGATCCGGATCACGAGTACCTGGTAACAGTGCGGGGACATGGGTTCCGGCTGGATAACAGGCCGTGAAAGCAATGATCAATGCTCAATGATCAATTTTCAATGGCGGACAAGCGGGGGCTTGTCCGCTGTTGTGTTGTCTGGTGACTGAAGAGTGCAAGGATGTTGATTTATGCGTAAGAGCCTTCGCCGCATTCCTGATATGCGCATCGTGTTAGCCGTGGATGCTGATACGGCTCAAGCGTTCTGCGATTACTTTGAGCCACGCTATCATTCCAATCGCACTGGAAAATTCTATGCGATCAAGATCGCGTCTAACGGCCAGGAGGCACTTGCGCTTTTTCCCCCTCTCACCCCAATTGTTGTGGGGGAATATCTGCCTGACATGACGCGACAGGAGTTTTTGCTAAAACTGGCCGACAAATTGGACCAAGAGTGGGTCAGGTGGATCGATTTCATTTTCGTCAATGAGAAAGACACTGCGGGTGAAACCATCCCTGCCTTCGTCGAAAGACGCTGGAATGTTGTCAAGCCTCTCGACTTTGGCGAGCTGGAAAAAATATTCGGAACAATACAACAGGGCCGGCACAGCGACTGGAAAAATCCTGTTACGCATTTACCCTCAGGTCATTTAATTGGAAATCGGCTAAAAGAGCTTGT
The DNA here is from genome assembly GCA_030834825.1 of Thermoflexales bacterium. Lineage (GTDB taxonomy): Bacteria > Chloroflexota > Anaerolineae > Fen-1058 > Fen-1058 > Fen-1058. The sequence continues at coordinate 3,721 of JAUQXC010000402.1, read as the reverse complement.
CAATCAGCAAGGTTGGACGCTGTTGTATATCGTGATTGAAGGAATGGATGCTTTTGGGGATCAATATGGCTGGTCGGCTAGTGACACAGTAACGCGTTTTGCAGCAGATGTGATTGAAGAAGTTATCGACGAATGTAGTGCTTCAACAGACTTCGTCGGCCACATCGGCGGCGGAGATTTTGTGGTCATCGTCCCGCCGGAAAAAGTAGAGGTTGTTATTCAGCAGTTGCAGGCACGTTTCGCCAGTGGTGTTCAACAACGCTATCCGAGCACACTGGCTTCTGTTGCGTCGTCACATCGCGCTACCAGTGCTCTTCATAGACTGCAGCCTCGATCTAAAGAGGCAGCAGATGGCCCTGCTGTTCCACCCCTCAACCTGGCAATTGGTATTATAAGGTCCACTGACGGCCCGTTTGCCAACATCAACGAAATTGAGGATAAGGCGTCTGCTTCGCTGCGACGATAGGAGGTCCTTTGAATAGAAACCGGGTTTCTCCGCCTTGACTTTCACTTCGTCAGAATGGAGAAACCCGGTTTCTACGTTGTTGGGGTTACTTCAACGACACCTTCAGCCCCGCAATTTCCTTTGCCTGATCGATGACCTGCACCAGCCGATCGGCGGTTTCGGTGCGGCCACCTTCACGCAGTTCGCCGACCAGCCCCTCCATCCAGGCGATGAACTCTGGCCCCAGCACTTGCTTGTTGCGCTCCAATAGTTCCTTCGTTTGATTCGGATAATCGATTTGCAGCAGTGTGTTAACGAAGCGCACTTCGGGCGGTTGCGTGCCTTGAATAGCGCGCATGGCTGCATCGCCGATCTTCTGCAGTTGTGCAAAAGCCTGCGGATCGCTCTGCTGTGCTTGCTGCAAATTCTGCGTCAACACCTCGAAGAACAAGTCGTCGAATTCGCCCAGCCGGGCCTTAACCGTCTTGTCGAGATCGGCTTCAGGCAGGGCCAGCAGCTCGCGCAGCAGCGCCACTTTGCTTTCCATCACGGCCTGCGTCTGCGCATCGATTTTGTCGCGCGTGGTGAGGATTTCCTTGCGTAGCGCCGTCAAGCGGGCTTCCTCTTCGGCCTGGCTGTCTTTCTTGGCCGCGTCGATCTTGGCCGTCAAGGCCTGGAAGAAGGGATAATCCAACATGGGGCGGCCCATCGTCAATAGGGCTTCGCGCACTTCGGCTTCCTCGGCGGCGACGAGCTGATCGAGCAGATTCTCGCGCGTGGGGTTGGCGGTGAAGGCCTCGATCACGATCTGCTGCTGCTTAATCTTCTGTCCCACCGTCGTCAAGGCCAATGCCCGATCGCGAATGTGCTGCACCCGATCGAACTCTGCGCGTTGGCGGTCGGTCGCGGCCGCAGCCAGCGCCGAAGTGAGCAACTGGAACAGCGTCAGATCGAAATCGGCGTCGTGCAGCTTGATGAGATCGTCCAGCCGGGCGTCGTCGGTGGTGTCGACCAATTCCTGCAGGAAGTTCAGCCGCGCTTCTTCTTTGGCCAGCATCTCCGGCGTCACCCCGTCGGCCTGCAGGATCGTTTCGACCATCGTCTTCAAGTTGAAGAATTGCTGTGGCTGCAGCAGATAGCCCTTGCGTTTTTCCGGGGCCAGATTCGCCATCACCTGTTGCGTCAGGCGGCCGATCATTTTCTGCTGATCGGCTTCCTTGACGCTGATGTTCATGGGGATGAACAGCAGGGCCAGTTCCTGGTCGGGGTCGTGATAGAAGAACGGCGTCGCCAGCGCGCCCGTGTTGTGGCAGTGCGGGCACGTGAACGAGTTCAAGCGCCCGGCCAGCAGCAATTGCTTGAGTTCAGGCTGTTCGCTGACGTCAACGATCTGATGCACTTGAATGGTGATCGGCTGCCGACAGAAGGGGCAGGCAATGGAGGTATTGGCAGGTGGATATGGCATTGAAACCTCATTTCTGATTTTAGATTGCGGATTTTAGATTTTGGATCGTTTATTGGAGTCGAGGCTTCAGCCGGGGATGTCGGGGCTGAAGTAACCGACTACACCCAGCGGCCCGCCGCCGCATTGCGGCGGAAACGGGCAAGTCTCGATTCCAAATTGATGCTACTCTCTGGGCAGTGCAAACGAAAAGGCCGCGCCTTTACCAGGCGCACTCTCGACCCAAATGCGGCCGCGATGCGCATCGATGACGGCTTTGGTCAGATACAACCCCAGGCCGCTACCCTGGGTCTGCCGCGAGAGCTGATCGTCCACGCGATAGAAACGCTCAAAGATGCGGCCCTGTTCGTCCAGCGGAATGCCGATGCCCTGATCGGCGACGGTGACGATCACTTCGTGCGGCGTGACGCGGCCCGCCAGCTGAATCGGCGCACCGATCGGCGAGTACTTCATGGCATTGTTGATCAGGTTGCTGAGCACGTTCTCCAGGCGCGTGCTGTCGCCGGGCACCGTGGGAAATCTCGCCGGGAAGTCGAGCTTGATCGGGTGTTGGGCAGCCTCCACGCTGTATTTCTCCATCATGTGCCGGGCCAGCTGATCGAGCGCCACGTCGCCGAGATTCATCTTCAACGTCCCGGCTTGCAGGCGCGAGGCATCCAGCAGGTTGTCGATGAGTTCGGTTAAATGATCGGCTTCTTCTTCGATGATGGCTGAACTGTCGCGCACTGTGGCGGCGTCCCACCGCGCATCCTCGCGTCGCAACGTGCCGGCATAGCCTTTAATCAGGGCGACGGGTGTCTTGAGCTCGTGTGAGATGATCGAAATGAAGGTGTTCTTCAGGTCATCGGCTTCGCGCAGGCGCGTCATGTCGCGCACGTTGGCGATGATGTTCACCAGCCGATCGTCCTGATCGAACAGGGCGGCATAAGTGATGCTGACCGGTGTGTGCGCGGGTCGAGGCCGACCCGCGCCGTCCAGACGGCGCAGATCGCCTTCCACGAAGAAACTGCTGTTTTCACGCAGCGGCCAGCCGCCGGCCTCGGCCTCGTTCAAAGTCAGTCCAGCGCGTTTATCGTCGATGATCATGACTTCGTCGTGGGGCAGGCCGATGGCGATGTCGGGGTCGACGCCGGACATCCGCGCCAGGGCGCGATTGAAGACGGTGATGCGCTGCGCACTGTCCAGGATCAGCACGCCGTCGGCGCTGGCTTCGAGGATGGCGTCGAGGCGCTGCTTCTCGCGCAGAGTTTGCCGATACAATTGCGCGTTGTGTACGGCGATGGCGGCCTGATCGGCAAACGATTGCAGCATCTGCCGGTCGTTGGTTGAGAAGACATCGCTGTAACCGCGAAAGATGTAGATCATGCCGACGAGATCGTCGCCGACGTGCATAGGAATGGCGACCGTCTGGCGTAGGCCAAAGTCGCCCCGGCGGGTGATGAGGGCCACTTTCCGATCGAGCTGCGGCACGAACCAGTTTCCGCTGCGATCGCGCTCGGGGGCATCGGCCCACAGCGGGGCGAAGAAAGGCAGCACGGCCGGCAAGATGCCGTGGCTGGCGCGCGGCACAAATGAGCCATCTTCGCGGCGCAGCACGATCAAGCCAACCTTGCTGGCCAGTAGTTCGCAGGCGGCATCCAGAATCAGCCGCAACAGAGCCTCCAGATCGAGTCGGGCCGTCATGGCCCGGCTGATCTCCAGCAGATATTCACGTTGACGGACGCGGTAATCGGTGAGCATGTGATGAGACTTGCCTAAAAAACCCGTCGAGATTATAACATACTCAACGATCTGAATCGTCGTGTTGTATCGAC
>JAUQXC010000032.1 GCA_030834825.1 Thermoflexales bacterium | reverse complement strand
CTCATCTAACGCAAACACCTGCCCCGGCCGCCTAACGATGTAAGCCGTTAGGCGGTGATCTTCAGGAGCGTGTGGTGCGCGTTGAAGTACAACGACTGTCTCCTGAATCGCAGGATGTCGTCTCAACTCCGCTTCAATTTCGCCCAGTTCGATGCGAAAGCCGCGGATCTTCACCTGATGATCAAAACGTCCCAAGAACTCAATATTTCCATCAGGCAGATAACGTGCTCGATCGCCCGTTCGGTACAGGCGCGCCCCCGGTTCGGCATCGAAGGGATCAGGGACGAACTGTTCGGCCGTTAACTCAGGTCGATTCCTGTAACCGCGTGCCAACCCTGCGCCCCCAAGGTACAACTCGCCCACCACCCCGATGGGCACTGCATTGAAATATCGATCTAAGATATAAGCGGTCCGATTGATCGAAGGCCGGCCGATGGGAACTGATCGGAACAGCTTCTCTGAGCCACTAAAATGAAGCACCCCAAATGTTGTCGCCGTAATCGTCGTCTCTGTAGGACCATAAGCGTTCAGCAAGGTAACATCTTTCAAGCGGGTTTGCTCCCACAGCGCTAGGCTTTCCACGGGCAGGACATCCCCACCAATGATGACCAGCCGAATGAGGCTGGAATGTTTGGGCCCCACAAAATCTGAGCACTTCTGTAAGACGAGCTGCCAGTAGGCCGGTGGCAAGTTGATTACCGTCAAACCCAGTTCCCAAGCTTTCCCATAAAAATCAGCAGGGGACCACAAGTCTGCTTCTCGCAACACGACCGTAGCGCCCGCCATCAATGGCGGAAGGATCTGCTCCAAAGAGGCATCAAAACTTAAAGACGCAAATTGCAGGACGCGATCATCCGCGGTCAGTCGATAGTCTCGACTGACTTGCCGGCAATGATAGGCCAAAGCTTCGTGAGGAATGGCGACCCCTTTGGGCTGTCCGGTTGAGCCGGAAGTATAGATGAGATAGGCCAAGCATTGAGGTTCCACTTTCACTGGCACGCTGCCCGTGTCGAACGCAACACTCATCGACTCGTTCTGATCCATACAAAGAACTGGGCCGTTGAAAGCAACAGAGTGTTGTGAGTCAGTTATTAAGACGCTGGCCTGTGCATCTTTTAAGATATAGTCCAGCCGTTCTGGCGGGTATGCCGGATCGATGGGCACATAAACACCACCTACCTTGAGCACCGCCAGCAAACTGATGATGGCCTCCGGCGAACGCGGCAAACAGACTCCCACCGTTTCCTCAGGTCCGATACCCAATTGTTGGAGGCGTCGCGCTAAGTGACTGGCTCGCTGATCGATCTCACGATACGTGACATGCTGATCTTCCCCAACCACCGCCACCGCTTCGGGCGTGCGTGTAACCTGAGCCTCAATCAACTCTGACAGGTTTCCGATCTCATAAGACGTGTCTCGCCAGGCATTCCATTCTCTCAGCACCATCGCTCGCTCATCGTCGTTGAGCAGTGGCAAGGCTTCTACCCGCTGCTCGACATCCGCCACGATGCCCGCGAGTAGATTCGTCAGGTGTTCCACCAGCCGTGCGATCGTGGCCGCTTCAAAGAGGTCGGTGCTGTACTCGAGGGTGCAGGCGATCTCGGCTCCGTGTTCCTCGGCGGAGAGCGTCAAGTCGAATTTCGCCGTCCCACTTTCCGCGGCCAGTGGTGCGACGCTCAGATCCTGCTGCGCCGCTGGGAATGCTGTGGGCGCATTCTGCCAGGCAAACATCACCTGGAACAGCGGAGCATAACTCAGGTTGCGCACCGGCTGCACTGCTTCCACCAGCATCTCGAAGGGCATGTCCTGATGGGCGTAGGCGCCCAGCGTCATCTCGCGGACCTGCTGCAAGACGGCGCGGAAGGTGGGATTGCCTGACAGGTCCGTGCGCAGCACCAGGGTGTTGACGAAGAAACCG
>JAUQXC010000401.1 GCA_030834825.1 Thermoflexales bacterium | reverse complement strand
CTAGTAGTCCGTCAAGGCAAAAACTTGGGATAGAGTGAAACAAGTTTCACCCGCGCATCAGCGGTCGTGAAACGCCACTGGACCGTTGTGGCATGTTCATTCCGTTCTTGGGCCCAGGCCACAACTTCGCGCGCCAGCAGGACGAGGTCGGCGATGCGGCGATCCAAACATTGGCGACTCAGCGCACTCAATTCGATCTCGGCCATGTTGAGCCAACTGCCATGTTTTGGCGTGTGAACCAGTTCCAGTTTACGGGCCAACCGATGCGCTTCTTCCGGCGCGAACGTTTCATACAGCGATGCCAAGTAATGGGTATTCAATTGATCACACACCAGCGTAATCCGCTCGGCGGCTGGCCAAAAATCATCAACGATGGACTGGATGAAATGCGCCCAATCCTGTCGGGTGCGGCGCTCAGTCACAGCCACATAGCGTTGACCGCGGGCTGGCTCAAACGCAATAAACAGATTGCCCGTCCCGTGCCGTTCATCGTTGCAGTCCTCTTTCGTGACTTGCCCGGGTTGCACCGGCAAAGGCGGTTGCACGTCGCCGATCAATTGCTTGTTGCTTTCATCCATGCCGATCACGGGATAACGCGGATCATATGGGCGTTGGTAAACATCCAAGACCTGTTCCATATCGGCGACAAACGCCGCGTTTTGCTGGGGGGGGATGCACCACATCTGCTTCAGCCACGGTTTCAGTTCGTTTTTTTCAACGCTTGGCGCACCGTCTCATGCGAGACAGCGGGCACGTATTCCAATTGCACCATGCGCTCGGCCAGTAAGCGCAGCGTCCACCGTTCATGGCCCGCGGGCGGTTCGCTACAGGTCAGCGCCACCAGATGGGCTTCGCCCACGCCGTCCAGCACCTTGGCCACTTGGCCAGCCTTACGTCCTGCTTTGCGATTCAAACTGGCCGCCACGCCATCGCCCAGGGCTTGCTTGCGCACGGTGTATACCGTTTGTCGGCTGACACCCAAAGCCGCGCCAATGGCTTCATCGGTCCAGCCATCTGAACTGCGCAGCAAAATCTGTGCCCGCCGGATCCGGCGCGCCGAGTGGTTGCCGCTACTTACAATGCGTGTCAGTTCTTGTCGTTCATCGTCGCTGAGGTGGATCTCTAATTTGGTCATGCCCCTCAGCTTACCACGCCGTCAGGTTTTTGCCTTGACGGACTACTAGAGCGCTTCCCATTTTGATTTACGCCCTGCTCCTGCTCGCTCTGCGTAGCCATATCCAGCGGATGTGACCACACCGCAGTGCGTAGCCTCCCTGTGGGACTGCACGCACGCCTTGTCCGCCATGTTATGGCGGAGGCGCGCTGGGCGGGGTGCAAGTGTCCGCTCTGAGCGTAAACCATTTAGGAATTCGATCTAAACCAATCACCCAGTGCAGCAGATCCTGTCGATCTGGTATGCCACGATATCCTTGCTAACAGTGATTGCGTCGAACTGCGGCAATGCCATACTCACGTTCTCACTTGTAGCCGGCACGTTCAGTTCAATCAGCACCGTTTGCTCCTCGCCCCAGTTTGTCCTATACTTACTGCATTCCCGTTCACATGCGAGGCCATGGCATGGAGAATCTGACGACACTCAATCCCACTCAAGCCGAGCAACTGCGCGCGTATTGCATCACGCAGCTGATGTCACTGGTTGATACGCCGCATCGCGGTCTGTCGGAAGAGAATTTGCAGTGGCTGAGCGATCATCTGCTGAAGCTCCTGCAACGGACCAACACCCGCCTGCCCGACGACGATTTCAACATTCTGCTGACGGACGTGGCCGACGAAGTGATCGGCTACGGACCCATTGGGCCATATCTGCGCGACCCCAGCGTGAGCGAAGTGATGGTCAACGGCTGGCATCAAATCTACGTCGAGCGCAAGGGCAAGTTGATCGAAACCGAAACGCACTACAAGGACGATGCCGCCGTGCTGCGCGCCGTCGATAACATCGTGCTGCCGCTGGGCCGCAAGGTCGATCGCCCCCAGCCCCTGGTCGATGCGCGCCTGCCCGATGGCAGCCGCGTCAACGTGATCATACCACCATGTGCGCTCAACGGCCCAACGGTGACCATCCGTAAGTTCCCCGCCAAACCCCTGACGGTGGAAGACCTGATTAGCTTTGGCAGTCTCACGCAACAAACCGCCGAGTTCCTGCGCGCCTGTGTGGCAACCCGCTTGAACATCATCGTCTCCGGCGGCACCGGCTCCGGCAAAACCACCCTGCTCAACGTGATCTCGTCATTCATTCCCACCGACGAACGCATCTGCACGGTGGAGGATTCAGCCGAACTGCAATTGAGCCAGCCGCACGTCATTCGCTTGGAAACGGCGCCCGCCCTGCCCGACGGCAGCGGCCTGATTGGCATTCGCGATCTGGTGCGCAATGCCTTGCGCATGCGCCCGGAACGCATCATCGTGGGCGAGGTGCGCGGCGGTGAAGCGCTGGACATGTTGCAAGCCATGAACACCGGCCACGACGGCTCGCTGGCGACCGTTCATGCGAACAACCCGCGCGATGCCGTGGCCCGCCTGGAAACGCTGGTGCTGATGGCGGGCTTCGATCTGCCGGTGCGTGTCATCCGCGCGCAAATCACCTCGGCGGTGAACCTGATCGTACAGCAGGAGCGTCTGCGCGACGGTTCGCGCAAGATCACGCGCATCACGGAAGTGCAGGGCCTGGAAGGCGAGAACGTGGTCTTGCAGGACATCTTCCTGTTCCAGGCTGTCGCCGTCAGTGAATCGGACAAAGTCGAAGGCACCCTCAAGCCCACGGGCATCCGTCCCAACTTCTCGCCGCGTCTGGATAAAGCGGGCTTCCGCCTCGGCGGCGATATCTTCGGTGCCAGCACGATGGTGCCGACACAGGGGAAGCGGAAGTAATGGAATCCAATCTCAAACACTGGAACGCCCAGCACCAACTCTTGCATCGCCTGTTGCTGAAGGACAAAGCTTATCAGCAAGCCATTCCGGTCTTCCTCGATCATCATGCTGCCGTCCATGCAGCCAAACTCCAGGCAGGTGCTCAGCATTGGTCCTGGCATGATGAAGTGCTGAGCGGCCTCACGCCGGAGCAGATGCGTTACACACCCAAGAGCAGTCCGCACTCCGTGGCGTGGCGCATCTGGCACATCGCGCGGATTGAAGATGCTACCATGAACATTCTCCTGGCTGATTCGTCTCAAGTCTTCGAGAGCGGCCAGTGGCTTGATAAATTGGAGATCGATTTTGTGGGTGTGGGCAATGAACTGTCCCAGGCCGACATCGTGAAGTTGAGTGAGACCATCAACTTGAAAGCGCTGTTTGCCTATCGGTTGGCCGTGGGCAAGCGCACCCGCACACTGATCAAGCGTCTCAACCTCAACGAACTCGCGCAACCGCCCGCCCCCGCTCGTCTACAGCGCCTCACCCAAGAACGTGCTGTGCAGGAACCTGCGCTGTGGTTGGCCAATTACTGGGGCGGTCATCCAGCGGCGAATCTTCTGCTCATGCCCGCGACGCGCCACTGCTTCGTGCACCTCAACGAGATCAAACGGCTGCTGCCAAAATTGAAACGAGTGTAGGACTACCACGGCTCTTCACGAATTCACGCCAACCATGCTGAACCAGTCTGCCGCCGCCCAAAGCGAGCTGGAGCCGGAACTGCTGGCGACCAAGCTGCATACGCCGCCGCTGCGTCCCAACGCCGTGCCGCGCCTGCACCTCATTGCACGTCTAAACGAAGGGCTAACCCATCCCGTCACACTCCTCTCTGCCTCCGCCGGTTTTGGTAAAACGACGTTGCTCAGCACGTGGGTGAGCCAGCTCGCTGCACCAACACAAGTGGCCTGGATCGCCCTCGACGGCGGCGACAACGATCCGGCGCGCTTTCTGACCTATCTCTTCGCTGCGCTCCAGATCGAGGAGGCGCGCAACATATGCGCCCCGAGATTGCTCGATCTGGATGAGATTCTCACGCCGCTCATCAATCGCCTGGCGGCCTCGGTCAACCCGATCGTGCTGATCCTGGACGATTATCACTTGATCGAAACTACCGAGATTCATCGCACACTGTCGTTCCTGATCGATCATCTGCCCCCGCCGCTGCATCTGGTCATTGCTTCACGCGCCGATCCACCGTTGCCTTTATCGCGCCTGCGCGCCCGCGATCAATTACTGGAGTTGCGCCAGTCCGACTTGCGCTTCACACCTGACGAGGCCGCGCAATTTCTTACACGCGTGATCGGTCAGCCGCTCCTCGAAACGGATGCGGCCGCGCTCACCACCCGCACCGAAGGCTGGATCGCTGGATTGCAGCTCGCCGCGGTGTCGCTGCGCGGGCAAACCGCGCGACAGATCAGCACGTTCGTTCACGCCTTCACCGGCAGCGATCGTTTCGTGCTTGACTATCTGGGTGAGGAAGTGCTGGCGCATCAGTCGCCTGACATTCAGACGTTCCTGTTGCAGACCTCCCTGCTCAATCGGCTGACAGGCGGCCTGTGTGATGCGGTCACCGAACGCCAGGACAGCGTCGCCATGCTGGATGCACTGGATCGCGCGAATCTCTTCATCGTGCCACTGGATAACGAGCGGCGTTGGTATCGCTATCACCGGCTCTTTGCCGATCTGTTGCAACGACGTTTGATCCAGACGCGATCGTCCGAAGTGAAAGAACTGCACCGCCGCGCCAGCGTCTGGTGTGAACAACACAAGTTGCCGACCGAGGCGATCGATCATGCCCTGGCAGCTGAAGATTTCGAGCGAGCGGCAGAACTGATCGAGCACGAAGCCGAACCAGCCTTGATGCGCAGCGAGGCCGCCACACTGCTGAAATGGATCGCCACCCTGCCCGCTCGAGTCGTGCAGGCCCGATCGGCCCTGTTGTTTTATGAGGCCTGGGCGCACTTGTTGTCCGGTCGCCCGTTGGGTGAAGAAGAGCTGCAACAGCGTGCCGTCGTGACGCCGGAACAGATGGTTCATCTCGAACTGCTGCGCATGGCCAATGCCTTGTCGCAAGGCCGCCTGCCAGAAGCGATCCGCTTGGCACAACAAGCCAGCACGCACTTGCCGGAAAATGCGCCCTTTCTACAAACGATCGCCGCCTGGCTACTAAGCATCGCGCGCCTGGCCGATGGCGATGCGGCCGGCGGCATGCGTGCGCTGGAAGAGTCGATCGCTGCGGCGAAACAAAGCGGCAGCATTTCCACAGCGGTGCTGGGTTTGTGCCGGATGAGTGAGATACGGATCCGCCAGGCCAAATTGCGTGAAGCCGAGGCGCTGTCTCAGCAAGCCCTGGAGTTGGCGTTGGACGACGAAGGCCGGCCGCTGCCCATCGCGTGTGAACCGCTGATGGCCTTGGGCGACATCGCACGCGAGCGCAACGAATTCGAGACGGCGCGGCGCTATTTGCAGCAGGGCATCGAGCTGGCCAGGCAGTGGCGTGAAGTTGGAGCACAGCGCGGCTTGCAATCTCTCGCGCTGCTGCAACAGGCGCTAGGTGACAGCGCAGGCGCCCGCGCGTCGATACAGGAAGCCGCCGCGCTGGCCCGATTATCCGTCGTGACTGAAATCGACGATCTGACGATAGCGCTGACGGCGGCTCAATTAGCGATCCGGCAAGGTGATCTGGCCGCGGCGGAACGCTGGGCCGGGGCGCGTGGCCTGTTGGGTGAAACAGAAACGCTGGGGACGCGCGTCGATCAGGATTGGGTCGCGCAACATTTGCGCAAATACGAGATGATGGTGTTGGCGCGCTTGCGTGTAGCACAGCAGCGCTATGCTGAAGCGTTGGAACTACTCGACACGTGGCTGTCCCAATTCGATCAAAAGGAGCGCGCGTATTCGGTGATCATCATTGAGATCTATCGTGCACTCGCTTTGCACGGCTTGCTGCGCCGCGAAGAAACACTATCGGCCCTGGCCCATGCGCTCAGCCTGGCCGAACCGGAGGGCTACGCGCGCGTCTTTCTGGACGAAGGCGAAGCCTTACGATTGTTGATTTCGGATTTTGGATTGCTGATTAAAAAACGACAGTTTGATCCGGCGGCCCATAGACTGGCACAGTATGCAGCGAGCTTAGTGGCCGCCTTCTCACTACCAATGCCCGCTCCTGATGTATCTCAAATCAGCCATCACCCATCAGCCATCAGCCATCTCATCGAGCCTTTGAGCCAACGCGAGCTCGAAATTCTGCGGCTGGTAGCCGACGGACTAACTAATCAGGAGATCGCCGATCGATTAGTGCTGTCCCTGCCGACGGTGAAATGGCACACCGGCAACCTCTATGGCAAACTCGGCATCAACAGCCGCACGCAGGCCGTGGCCAAAGCGCGCGAGTTGGGAATGCTTACCCCTTAATCCCCTCACACAACCATACTTTGGTCGGGTCACAACCATACCGCGTTTCGTGTAAATTGAGAGCAACAAAGAGAGCACCGCATGGATAAGCCCATCGAAGCGCCGGTTTATTGCATCACCGTACAGGGTCGCCTGGACGAAGCCTGGGGCACCTGGCTCCACGGCTTGACGATCGAAACGGCAGAAGAGCGCGGCTTGTGCGTGACGAGACTAGCTGGTGAGATCGTCGATCAGCCAGCGTTGCGTGGCCTGTTGAATCAATTGTGGGACTGGAATCTAACGCTTATTACGGTTACGCGGCTGTAAGGGTGAGACGACCTCGTCCCTACCCAAACAAAGGCATAATGATCTCATGGCACTCTTACTTCAATCTGAATCGATTCTCGAAAAGGGAAATGCGATGGCCTACATCCTGCGGCTCGATCATCCTGAGGCCACCCTGGACAAGGTAGGTGGGAAAGGTGCTTCGCTGGCACGGCTGGCACAGGCGGGCTTGCCTGTACCCGATGGGTTTCACGTCACCACCGCGGCCTATCGCCAATTCGTCGCCGAGAACAATTTGCAGCCGGCTATTCTGAATGCGCTCGAGCAGGCAGATGTGGCACGGCCTGACTCCCTCGAGGCCGCCTCTCACGTCATCCATGATCTATTCGCGCAAGCTCACGTGCCGTCCGCCATCGCCGACGAGATCGGCGCCGCCTACCGATCCCTGGCCACAAAGAGGGGGAGTGGAGACGAAAGCATCTCTGTCGCCGTTCGCTCATCCGCCACCGCTGAGGATCTGCCCGAAGCATCCTTTGCCGGCCAGCAGGATACTTATCTGAACATCCTCGGTCGTGAGGCAGTGCTGAGTGCGGTCAAGCGCTGCTGGGCATCGCTGTGGACCGCTCGCGCCATCAGCTACCGCGCCCGCCAGGGCATTTCGATGGAAAGGGTAGTATTGGCCGTCGTGGTACAACAGCTGGTCACCGCCAAAATGGCCGGCATCCTGTTCACTGCCAACCCTCTGACTGGACGGCGCGATGAGGCCGTCATCAATGCTGCCTGGGGCTTGGGCGAGGCGATTGTGGGCGGGCGCGTGACACCGGATACGCTGATCGTCGACAAAGCTGCTGGCCGGGTGAAGCAGGCGCAAGTGGCTGAAAAGGCTATTATGACAGTGCGAACCTCCAACGGTACCAAAGAGCAGCCGGTAGAGGAATCCAGGCGCAAGGAACGCGTGCTGAGCGACACTCTGGCCGCCAAACTGACAGCATTGGGTTGCCAGATTGAAGCGGCCTACGGCGCACCGCAGGATATCGAGTGGTGCTATACATCTGCCCCATCTCCAAATGGGATAGAGGCCGGAGGTGAGGCTGGCCAATTTTTCATCGTACAGGCGCGCCCCATCACTACACTGTTCCCATTGCCCACCCCGCTACCCACCCCTGAAGACGGCCTGCGCATTTACCTGTGCGTCAATGTTGTCCTGCAAGGTATCACCGAGCCGTTTACCCCGCTGGGCTGGGAAATTTTCCGGTTGAGTTATGCGGGCATGATAGATTCTGTGACCGGGAAACTAAGCACTGCTTATCCCGCCTGGGTTAAGGATGCTGCTGGGCGCATGTATGTCGACCCGACCGACTTACTGCGCAATCCCAAAATCGGAAAGATGATCGCCCGTTGGCTGGCAGCTAAAGATCCGGTAGCCAGCCAAGCGCTCTTACAGGTCTTGCAAGTCAATGCCGATAAAATCCAAAGCAAGCAAAAACTCAAACTCCCTTGGCGGATGTTCTTCACCATCGTGCCCAATATGGTAGGCCCGGCTATCTACAGTTTCCTTGCTCCACGCGCGGCGCGGGAAAAAATGTATGCCATGGGTGAAGCGTGGTTGGCCCCGTTGGAACAGCGCGCGCGGCAATTGACCGGCCGCACTGACCGGCTGCACTTTGTGGAAGATGCCGCCCGGAAACTGTTCTGGACCGCTTTTTACGAGGTGGCTTATTGCAGCTCGGGGTTACGGAGCATGGAACTGATCCCGGCACTGCTGAAGAAATGGCTTGGTGCGGATACGCTGGCACAGCCAGTGCTGCAAGCCCTGCCACACAATCCCACCACCGAAATGGGACAGGAACTCTTGCGCATTGCCCGGAGGTTGCAGATCGAACAAGCCGCGCCCGCTCCCGATCACCCGGCTGTGCAAGAATTTCTGA
>JAUQXC010000400.1 GCA_030834825.1 Thermoflexales bacterium | reverse complement strand
GACGATCGGCGCGGCTGGATTAGAGACATTGACTACTGCGAGGACACTGCCTTGAGTGAGATAGGCGTAATCGCCCACGATATAATCTGCCACTACAGGCCCGCCCAGGTAATTGAGCATTTCGATGTTGGACGAGGCGATAGCCCTGGTCTGACCAGCCGATACTGTATAGCGCGTCAGACTCACCATCACAACCGTTAGCATAACTAACGACAATAGACTTGCATAGGCAGATTTCTTCATGGCACTCCTTTGTGTATTATGCTGCCCCGCCAGATTCAAAACATTGCTACTCTCTTACCAACCTTGCTCATCAGGGAAGACGTTGTCGTACACCACACGCGAACGCGGCTCGGCCAGCAGCGGCTCACAGACTTCACGCCACTGGGTGTAATGCGCCGTCTCTTTGTGCTTGGCGGGATCGTCGGGCGTGCGATAGACCTCGATCAGGACGAAGCGCGTGGGATCGTCAGCCTGCTGGATCACGTCGAAGCGGGCGATGCCCGGTTCTTGTACACCGTTGCGCGCATTTTCGATCGTGGCGGCTTTGAAGGCTTCGATGTGGTCCGGCTTGACGTGGACGAAGACGTGAACGATGTACATGGAGTGCTCCTGAAAGAGTTTTCGGGATGCGGCATTCCTGCGTGTTTAGCAAGGTCAGTCATTCCCACAGTTTTTAGCGGGAATTCTGGACCTTTTGAGTTACAAAGTGAGATGCCCGAGTGCTTCAATCGGGCATGACATTTCAGCTCGAATTATACGCCCATTTTGCCCCTTGAAAGTTGATGACGAGTTGCGTTATAATCTTTATGCAGTGCGTCAAAACCTGTGGCGCACTGCTACATCACCTTGGAGGAGGCTGATTGTATGAGTGATAGCCCTTGGCCAGAGGGCGTCACGGTGGTGGGCCGTTTGACGCCTGAGTACGAAACTGTTGTCACCCCCGCCGCATTGAACTTCGTCGCTCGACTACATCGCACTTTTGATCCACGGCGTCGCGAGTTGTTAGAGCAGCGCGCCGCGCGGCAGCAGCAGATCGATCGGGGCAATCTGCCCGATTTTCTGCCCGAGACCGCCCACATCCGATCGGATCGATCCTGGCACGTCGCGCCCATCCCACTCGATCTGCAAAGACGCCACGTCGAGATCACCGGCCCCACTGAACGCAAGATGTTGATCAATGCGCTCAACTCGGGGGCCGATGTGTTTATGGCGGACTTTGAGGATGCCAACTCGCCGACGTGGGACAACCTGATTCAGGGTCACATCAATCTGCGCGAAGCGATCGATCCCCTTCGGGCGATCGAGTTGCAGACGCCCGATAAGGTTTATCGCCTCAACGAGAAGGTGGCAGTGCTGCTGGTCCGACCGCGCGGCTGGCATCTCCCCGAAAAGCATGTGCTGGTCGATGGTCAGCCCGTGTCCGGCGCGCTGTTCGACTTTGGCCTGTACTTTTTTCACAACGCCCGCCGCCTGTTGGACAAAGGCAGCGGGCCTTATTTTTATCTGCCCAAGTTGGAGAGCCATCACGAAGCCTGCCTGTGGAATGATGTCTTCAACTTTGCGCAGGATGTGCTGGACCTACCGCGCGGCACGATCAAAGTGACGGTGCTGATCGAGACGATCCTGGCGGCGTTCGAGATGGAAGAGATTCTCTACGAACTGCGCGAGCACATCGCCGGGTTGAATGCGGGCCGCTGGGATTACATGTTTAGCATCATCAAGAAGTTCCGCAATCGCCCGGACTTTGCTTTTCCCGATCGAGCGCAGGTGACGATGACGTCGCCGTTTATGCGCGCTTATACCGAACTGCTCGTCAAGGTCTGTCATCAACGCAGGGCACATGCCATCGGCGGGATGGCGGCCTTCATTCCGAGCCGCAAAGATCCGATCGTGAATGAGAATGCCCTGAAGAAGGTGCGCGAAGACAAGCTGCGCGAATCGGGCGACGGCTTCGATGGGACGTGGGTGGCCCATCCCGATCTGGTTCCGACGGCGAAAGAGCTCTTCGATGCAGCGCTGGGCGACAAGCCACATCAAAAAGAAAAGATGCGCGAGGATGTGACTGTGACCGCGTCGCAACTGATCGATTTCACGATTCCCGGCGGACAGATCACCGAAGCGGGCCTGCGGCTCAACATCAATGTGGCGCTCCAATACATCGAGGCGTGGCTGCGCGGCACAGGGGCGGTGGCCATCTACAACTTGATGGAAGACGCGGCCACCGCCGAGATTTCACGCGCGCAGGTCTGGCAGTGGATCAACTCGCCGCACGGCGTGCTGGCCGACGGGCGCAAGGTGACGGTCGAGTTGGTGAAGCAGCTGCTGCCGGAAGAGATCGAAAAAATCCGCGCGCTGTATGGCGAGGCTAACTTCGCCGCCAGCAAGATTCCGCAAGCCGCGCAAGTCTTTGAGCGTGTGGTGACGGAGAAGCAGTTCCAAGATTTTCTGACGTTGGTGGCTTATGAGTATTTGGAGTAGACAGGTAGGCAAGGGAAGATATTGATTCACCGCCGAGTACGCGGTGAGCGCAGAGGCTTTTAAGTTTTTCTGCCCATATCCGCTACATAGCGGTGGGCCGCTTGGCGCTGCGCTCTCTGCGGTGCAACTATTTGACTATCGCACTAAAGCACTAATCAAGGAGACTACCATGCACGACAAAGCGCAAATCAGCGAGTTGGAAAACGACTGGGCGACGAATTCGCGCTGGAACGGGGTGACGCGGAAATATCCGGCGTCAGAAGTGGTGAGATTGCGGGGATCGATTCAACTGCATTACACGCTGGCCGAGATGGGGGCCACGCGGCTGTGGCATTTGCTGCATACCGAGCCGTTCATTCGCGCACTGGGGGCACTGACGGGTAATCAAGCCGTGGAGATGGTGAGCGCAGGCTTGCAGGCGATCTATCTATCGGGTTGGCAGGTAGCGGGCGATGCCAACGATGCCCTGCAAATGTATCCCGATCAATCGCTGTATCCGGTGAGCAGCGTGCCGAATGTGATTCGCCGCTTGAACAATGCGCTGGTCCGCGCGGATCAGATCCAGCATATGCACGGCAAAAACGAGGTCCATTGGTTCGCGCCGATTGTGGCCGATGCCGAGGCCGGATTCGGCGGACCGTTAAATACCTTCGAGTTGATTAAGGCCATGATCGAAGCCGGGGCCGCCGCCGTGCATCTGGAAGATCAGTTGTCGTCATTGAAGAAGTGTGGGCACATGGGCGGCAAGGTGCT
>JAUQXC010000399.1 GCA_030834825.1 Thermoflexales bacterium | reverse complement strand
CCTGCATCTCAATCCAACGGCGCACATCATCGTTGAGCGGATGCGGGCCGGGAACCAGCGCCTGGCCGATATCGCGGTCGACCTGGCTAACGAGTTTGGCCGTGACGAACAACAGCTGTTGACGGATGTCATCCAGATTTACCAGACCCTGGAAAGCAAAGAGGCTACCGTTCATCCCGTTTGGCGGTTCTGGGTATTGTGGGCACAGTACATTAAACACACCTACGTGGTCGCGTTTTATCAATACTTTACGCGCGGCCTGCGTATGCTTAGCGGAGGGTGACGACGTGCCATTGTCAGATGTCTTTTACCTGGCTGCCGACGTTACTTGGAAGCCCAGATCCTTTGGCTCACTGCTATTCCGAGTCAGTCGTCCGCGGAAAGTTTTTCTGAACGCGACGGCGACTCAGCTGGTGGCCCAGCTCGATGGCGTCTGCACGGGGACAGACATCGCCACGACGCAGGCGGCCCGCTACGGTATTTCCTGTGAGCAGACACGGGCCGATGTGACCCGCGTGTTCGATCGACTGGTCGCAGGCAACTGGCTAACTACCGATGTGACTCGTGGCAAACCGGTTGACCTTGACCAGGCGAAACCGCCGCTGGATTTCGTGTCATTGGCGTTGACGCATCGCTGCAATCTGCGCTGTCGGCACTGTTATATATCATTGACCGATCACGCCGACGCTGAATTGACAACCGACGAGTGGCTCGCTGTTATTCGACAGTTGCAGCCATTTAAGCTGATGGGTGCAATTTTGACCGGTGGCGAGCCGCTGTTGCGTTCAGACTTCTGGCAGCTGGTAGAGGCTCTAAAGGCGATCAATGTCGAGGTGATACTCGCCACCAATGGAACGCTGATCGATGCTGAGTTTGTTGAACATGCTCAAAACGCCAAGGTCGCTGCCATTCAGATCGGGATGGATGGCGCACATCCTGCCTCACACGAAGCGCTGCGCGGTGCAGACACATTCGAGCGCACCTGGCGCGGCATCGATCTGGCCCACCAGGCTGGTCTCCCGGTGGAGTTGCTGTGTACGATCACTCGATCGACCGTCGATGAGTATATGTCTGTCGTTCGGCTGGCACGCCAACGCGGCCTGCAAGTCGCTCTCAACGAATTTCTGCCGCTGGGACCCGCGCGCGCCAACCGGGCCGAACTTGAGTTGACGATTCAACAGCTCTTCCAGCTGCGCTCGAAAGTGGCCACCCTCACCTACGCCGGTGTCTTTCCGCAAAAGGCAGATGAGGCAGCAACATTCAAGTATGTGACGGACGGCAATGGACACCAGCCACAGAACTGGCCCAAAGTGCAGAGTTGTTTGGGACGCGACTCGGGTGCTCACGTTTTGCCCAATGGCGATGTCTTGATCTGCCCGTTATTGAATTGGCCCCACTTGATCGGCGGCAACGTGCGCTACAGCGCGTTGCGCGACATTTGGGAACACTCGCCGGTGTTTCAGTCGCTCCGGGAGTTGACGGTTGACGGTTATGCCACCTGCCGATCCTGTGCCAATCGCTATTTGTGCGGCGGAACATGCCGGGCCCTGGCCCTCGCTGAGACACACGACCTGACCGGATCACCGAACACGGCCCGCTGTTTCTGGGAAAAGATCTTTTTCGCGCGCATGGGGCGCGCGATGTTTGACAGCACCGAGCCTTTTCAAACGATGCTCGAGAGGGAGAATTTGTTGCGATGAACGATAACACCCGCTGGGTCCTGAATTCCGGTGTGATGTGGAAGGGTCGAGATTTCGGGTCGGTGCTGTGGATCCCGCGCCGGCGCAGGAAGGTTTATCTCAACCCGTCCGCGACCGCGGCCGTGCGCCGGCTGGACGGACAAACCACATTGAGCGACATTATCACTGCCCAGGCGCAGACTTTTCGAATCGCGCCCGAGCAGGCCGCGCACGATACGCTGAAATTATTCGATCGGTTAGTGGCTGATGGCCTGCTCACCGACGATGTACAGCGTGGCGCGCCGGTCCAACCCGATCAAGTAGCGCCGCACCTCGACTATATCACCCTCGCGCTGAGCAACCGTTGCAACTTGCGCTGCAAGCATTGCTTTATCTCGGCGGGTGAGCCGCAGGCCAATGAGCTACAGACTGCCGACTGGCTGGGCTTTATCAAGCAACTGCCTACCTTCAAACTATTCGACGTCGTTCTGACCGGCGGCGAAGCGCTGCTCCATCCAGACCTCTGGACGATTATCGACGCCTTGAACTCGGCCGGCATGGCGGTGTCCATCTTCACGAATGGTCTGCTCGTCGATGAGGAATTTGTCGAGCGGGCCAAGCAGGCGTTGATCAACAGTGTCCAGATCAGCCTGGATGGCGTCAGCGCCGAGACGCATGAACGGCTGCGTGGTGCGCGTGGATCGTTTGATAAAGCAATGCGGGCGATCCAATGGCTGAGCGATGCGGGCATTCCCGTGCACATCGCCGTCACCGTAACCCAGATCAACTACGCGGAGCACCATTGCTTCATCGAATTGGGCAAACAACTGGGCGCGCGTTCGGTGAACTTTTCTGAGATCGTGCTCAATGGCCGGGCGCAAAGGTTCGCCACTGAGCTCGCGTTGACGGCCGAGCAGATCGCGCAAATGCGACTCTACCATGCCTGCAAACGTGTGACGGAGCACGGCATCCAGGTCGGTGAAGGATTGCGCCCGCCGGATTATGCCTGGGATCCATTCCATCCCCAGAAAAATAATGGCGGCAAGCGGCAAATGTGCAGCGCGGCCAAAGATTGCTGCGACATTAATTCAACCGGCGATGTGCTGGCCTGCCAGGCCTTGTGGTGGGATGAGTTCAAGGCAGGCAATATTCTTCAGACGCCGCTCAAAGACATCTGGGAACGCGCACCGCACATGACGATGTTCCGCGAGATGACCGTTGACCAATTCCGCGTGTGTCATGAGTGTGAGTATAAGTATGACTGCGGTGGCGGCTGCCGGTCATTGGCCTATGCCGCGTATCAAGACCTGTATGCACCGTCTGATGAGATCTCGTGCGCCTGGAAGAAGATCTTTTTCAAACGTTTCTACGAAGAAGTGCGCCCCCAGCCTACCATAGACGCGCTGCTGGCGTACCAACACAGTCTGGAGCCAACGGCATGAGCACCGTTGCCTGGCAGCTGCGTCAAGGTGTCATCTGGAAAGCCACGCCTGACGGATCACGGCTGTACGATCCGCCTCAGCGTCGCAGCTGGGTGCTGGATCCGGCCGCGACCTGCGCCCTGCTCACCGTCGGGCGTGCGCAAACGCCCGATCTACCTGGCGTGCTGAACAGCCTTACGCAGCAAGGATGGCTGGTACCGGTGACAACCGAGGGACGCAGCCCGCAGATGAATCAAGCCGAACCACGGCTGGATTACGTAGTCCTGCGCGTGACGAATGCCTGCAATCTGCGCTGTCAGCATTGCTTTGTCGCCAGCGGCCGGCCTGAGTCCGATGAGCTAACGCTGTCTGAAATCGCACGTCTATTTGAAGCGCTGACTATCTTCGAGCCGCAAGTGGTCGTGCTGACCGGCGGCGAGCCATTACTGCGCCGTGACCTCTTCGAGATTGCGACGCTGGCCCAACAGCACAATCTGGCCGTCGACGTTTCGACGAACGGCACCCTGGCGAAGGGCGAGCGGCTCGATCGGTTGGCGGGCTTGCCCAATCTGCGGTACATCATTTTGAGTCTGGAAGGTCCTACCGCCGAACTTCACGACGAAGTGCGCGGTGCGGGCAACTTCGCGCTGACGGTTAACTTGATGCGTGAGTTGACCGGGCGCGGTGTCGCTGTTTCGATCAATCACTGCGTCACCGCGCGCAACCTAGCGCACCTCACCCGCACCATCGATCTGGCGCTAACGCTGGGCGCGACCAGCGTCCACCTTGCAGCTGTCTCAGAAGCGGGCCGGGCACGCGAGCACTGGGACGAGTTCGCTTTGACTCCCCAACAGCGGCAGACCGTCAGTTTGATCGCACTACAGGCCTTTCTGAAAACGGGCCGCGTGCTGGCCGGTGAGGCCGAGCGGGAAGTGAGCGGCGCTTTGGAACCGCCTCGGGAGATGGCTAACTGCGGCGTAGGACAGGACTGGTGCATGATCTACGCCAACGGCGATGTGGCGCCTTGTCGTCCCGTCTATACCGCCGTAGGGGCCGCGGGAAACATACGCACACAATCCTTTGAAATGATCTGGCGTGAATCGCCGCTATTGACTCACCTGCGTGCGATTCGTGACGAAGATATTCCGCGTTGCCGCACATGCGTGTGGCGAGCACGTTGTCATGGGGGTTGTCGCGCACGTGCCTATCAAGCCACCGGCAGTTGGTTGGCCGCTGAAAGCGAGGCTCACTGCCACACTTACGGCGATTTGAACCGACAAGTCAATCGCTTGTTGAGGCTTACACCTACTGCATTGGCCACCACCCACTCGATCGGGTTGGCCGAGCAGCCACGCGATCCGGTTTCACTTGGAGGTTAAGATGAGAGCAAAACACCTGGTCATCGTCAGCTGCTTGTTCTTGGTTGGCGTCGTGCTGGCGGCCTGCACAGCGCCATCCGCCACCGCTACCTCAACTGCCGAACAGCAAAATCAAGTCTTGAAAGGTCACTTTGCGCGCGTGCGCACCGTGGCTTATTCACCCGACGGTCAGACGCTGGCATCAGCCGGCGATGATCAACAGATCATTTTGTGGAACACAGTCACCGGCGAACAACGACGCACGTTGAAAGGTCACTTCGCCAATATCTGGAGTGTGGCCTTTAGTCCTGATGGAAAACAACTGGCATCGGCCAGTGAAGATCAGACCGTACGGCTGTGGGACGTGGAAACGGGCCGTGAAGTGGTCACCCTCAAAGGTCACATCGCCAATGTGCGCTCGGTCGCATTTTCGCCCGATGGCAAAACGCTGGCGTCGACCGGCGACGATATGAACGTCATTTTGTGGGATGTGGCTACCGGCCAACAAAAGCAAGTGTTGAAGGGTCATGAAGCAACCATCTGGCAAGTCGTGTTTAGTCCCGACGGGCGGCAGCTGATGACCGGCAGCAGTGATGCAACCGTGCGCTTGTGGAACATCCAGCCTTGACGTGTGAAAGAAGGGCGACCATGAAGCTCAGCCTTGCAACCACCTGGGACAATGCCTATCTCGATTATCTCCACGAGCTCGACCAACGCCAGCACAACATCGGCTCGGTCTTTGGCTCAGGGGCAATGTCGTTGCTGGGCAGCGCGCGTCCAGAACGGAGTCTGCCGCATGTTTCTCTGCCGGAGCAGAAGGAACATATTGCCCGCGCCCGGTCGTATGGTTTTGAGTTTGCCTATACCGTCAACGCACCCTGTCTGGGCAACATTGAATTTACCCCGCGCGGTCAAAAGCAAGTGTGGCAGTTTTTCGAGAAGCTGTGTGAATTGGGTGTCGATTGGGTGGTTCTGTCCATTCCCTATTTGATCGAAATCGTCAAACGCAATTTTCCCCAGCTAAAGGTCAAAGTATCAGTCATCAATCACATCAACTCGATCCCTGGCTTGCGGCACTATGTCGCTTTGGGAGTGGATGCGATCACACTGGACTGGAATGTGAATCGTGACTTCCGCTTCCTGAAGAAAGCAGCGGCCTTCGGCGGCGTCGAACTTGAACTGCTGGCGACTGATCAATGTCTGTATAGCTGCCCCTTCCGGCTCTATCATTATAATATCCTGGGACACACCTCGCAGTCGCGCGTCGAAACGAGGGCCATGTATGTCGATTATCCGAGCATTCGTTGTTCGCTGATCAAGCTGAGTCAACCCGTCGAGCTGATCCGCAGTCCCTGGATCCGCCCGGAGGATCTGGCCGCCTATGAGTCGATCGGCATTCACCGGTTCAAGCTGGGCTCCCGGACAGCGGATACAGCACGCAACATGATCATGGCACAAGCCTATTCCACACAGCATTACGACGGCAACCTGTTCGAGCTCATTTTTGGACCGGGTATCGCGTACGCGATCGACAATCGGAAACTGGATAGTTTCCTAAACTTCTTTCAGAAACAGACGTGCTATTTGAATTGCGGTAACTGCACGTATTGTTCAAGCATTGCCGAGCAAATGCTGGAGTTAACCCAACCTGAGGCACTGGCTAAAGAGACGGCACGGTTTGAGCAAGCCTTCGGGCAGCTGGTTACCTGCGACCTGTACGGAACCGAATGATCGTTGGCACGGGCGCTATGTTTCAGCTGCGGCGCATTGAGGAGGGCACGCATGAGCAGATCCCTTCAACAACTCAGCGAACTAAGGCAGCAAATCGATCGGATCGATCTAGATTTGCTGCGGCTGGCGAATTCGAGGGGTAGCCTGGCCCTGGAGATTCAGCAGCTCAAGCACGAGCGCGGTCTACCGGCCTACGCGCCCGAGCGCGAGAGCCAAATACTCGAACAGCTGATGACAGCGAATGCAGGCCCCTTGTCGGATGACGCTGTCGAAGACATCTTTCATCGCCTTTTCCAACATTCCCGCTTTTCCTTAAAGCCGTCGAACTCAATGGCCACTGAGTATCAGGGCGAGTCCAAGGTCGTGTCGATCGGGAGTATCGAAATTGGAAATGGGCAGGCGGTCTTCATGGGTGGGCCGTGTGCGGTTGAGTCGGAGGAGCAAGTTGAGCAGACCGCACAGTGGTTGAGCCAGCTGGGTGTTTCGATTCTGCGCGGGGGCGCTTTTAAGCCGCGAACATCACCGCATTCGTTTCAGGGACTCGGTCGAGATGGTTTAGATATGCTGGTTCGGGCCGCGCGCCGCTATGGCCTGGCCACCGTCTCAGAGATCATGGACCCGCGCGATCTCGATTATTTCATCGAGCGGGTCGATATTCTGCAAATCGGCGCGCGCAACATGCAGAACACGCCGCTGCTGCGCGAAGTCGGACGCAGTGGAAAACCGATTTTGCTCAAGCGGGGCTTCATGTCCACGATTGAGGAACTGTTATTAGCGGCCGAATACATTTTGCTGGAGGGCAATCCGCAGATCGTCGTCTGTGAGCGCGGCATTCGCACTTTTGAAACTTTGACGCGCAACACGCTCGATCTGGCCTGTGTGGCGCTCGTCAAACGCCTGCGCGCCTTTCCCGTCATCGTTGATCTATCGCACTCGCTAGGGCGCACCGACATTATGCTGCCCATCGCCCGTGCCGCCTTGGCTTGCGGCTGTGATGGCCTCATGATCGAAGTGCATCCTAATCCCGCTAAGGCGCGCAGCGATGGTCAGCAAACGTTGTCTTTTTCAGAAATGGCCGATCTGATAAGCGGGCTCCAACCGCTGTTGGAGTTCCTGAAACGAGAAAAGTCGCCCAGCGTTTGGAATCTCGCAGAAGAATCGTTCGCGTGAGTCAGACTTACCCGGAAATAGGCCCGATCAAGTATTCGCCAGATGGCCTGGTAGTGTAATAGCGGCGTCTGGATTTCAAGGCCGAGACGATCATGACTGAAACACACATCTACTTTATGAGCCCCGCCGACCTTAGTACTCCGACGGCCGGCAGCGCGCCGGTCGGAGGCGTGAAGGTCATTTATAAGATGGTAGATACGCTGAACCGCAACGGTTTCACTGCCTGGGTCCTTCATAAGGAGCGCGGGGTCCGATGTGATTGGTTCGAGAACGATACACCGGTTGGATGTATCTGGGACACCAAGATAACCGCATCAGACTATTTGGTCTACCCGGAGGTTTTTGGACGGCACATCGGCATGTCAGCCCAAGGCGTTCGCAAGGTCATTTTTAACCAGAACTGCTATTACACTTTCACGGGGTATTCGTTTAGATCCCAGCCCTGCACGCCATTCTATACGCATCCAGACGTCGTCGCCACGATCGTGGTATCTGAGGACAGCCACGGTTACTTAAAACACCTGTTCCCCGGCTTAAAGATTCACAGAATTCGTCTGAGCGTTAATAGCGATCGGTTTTCCTATCAAGCCTGCAAGAAAAACCAGATCTGCTTCATGCCGCGCAAGAATGAACAAGATGTGAATCAAGTTGTCAATATTTTGAAGACGCGACAGGCGCTCCACGACTTCGATCTGATCGCAATCGATGGGAAGTCGGAGATGGAAGTGGCACGTATCATGCGCGACTCCAAGTTCTTCTTAAGCTTTGGATATCCAGAAGGTTTCGCGCTGCCTCCACTCGAAGCGATGGCGTGTGGCTGTGTCGTCGTAGGCTATCACGGCATGGGCGGCCAGGAGTTTTTCAAGCCGGAGTTCTCACATCCGATCGCGCATGGTGATATTTTAAGCTATGCGCGTACGGTCGAGGAGCTGGTCCGGCGCGCGGTTGAACAACCGGAAGGAATTGAAGCCCAGTCGCAGCAGGCTGCGGCTTTTGTGCGAGAGCATTATTCACCTCGTATTCAAGAGCGAGATATCGTCGAGACCTGGACCGATATCTTCAAGACCTCGAACGGCAGGGTTTGATCGCTGCTTGCCGCCGCGATCGGACTATGTGTGGAGATTAACGATGCCAGACATTGAACATGCTATTATGGCGAAAGACCTGCACCGCACTTACAACGGCCGCGTGGCGGTCGACGGCATTTCATTTGTCGTCAAAGCAGGTGAAGTCTTTGGATTCTTAGGCCCCAATGGAGCCGGTAAAACGACCACCATTCGCATGCTCACGGCGCAGCTCAGGCCTACCAGCGGTACAGCGCAGGTGGCCGGGTGCGATATTGTCACCCAACGACCGGATTTGAAAACGCGGATCGGGGTGGTCTTCGAGGATCAAAATATCTACGAGCGCATGACCGCCCGAGAGAACCTGATGTTTTACGCGCAGCTATACCGCGTCAAGCCGGTGCGCGTGCAGGAAGTTCTGGAACAAATGCGCCTGGCCGATCGGGCCAACGAGCCGGTGGGCCGCTTCTCCAATGGCATGAAACAGCGGTTGATCATTGCGCGCGCGCTGCTCCATCACCCGCGCGTGCTGTTCCTGGACGAGCCAACGCGTGGGCTGGATCCGGTGATGGGTCGCGAGATTCGTGGTCTTATCGCCGATTTGGCGCGGCAGGGCATGACAATCTTTTTAACAACCCATTACATGGAAGAAGCGGATCAGCTGTGCCAGCGGGTCGCCATCGTCGATCAAGGCCAGATCATCGCGCTCGATGCGCCGGCACGCCTGAAGCGCCAGATTGCGCCGCAAGACGATCAGGTCGTTGTCACCACGTCAGACGGGCAATCTGACACGCTGCATCTGCAGCAAGCGCCCGATCAACAGAAGTTGGTCGCCTGGATTCAACAGGGACAGCTAGTAGACATTCACTCCCCCACGGTTACGCTGGAAGATGTGTTTATCCAACTGACTGGCAGGAGTTTAAATTCATGAAACCGTTTGCCTGGCTGGCCATTGCCCGTAAAGATATTTCAGATGCCATCCGCAACATGTATATTCTGTTTGCGGTGCTGCTGCCCATCGGCCTATCACTGTTATTCGGCTGGATCATCCCCTCAAACGGAAACAGTCCTACCTTGGATGTCGTCGTCTATGATCCCGGCTCATCGCAGTTTGTGGCCCAGCTGCGCACCCAGCCCAACGTGAACGTCATCAGTGCTGCTTCTCCCGAAGACGCTCAGCAACGCGTCAAGCAGGATGCCATCGGCGCGCTGATCCTCCCGGCCAATTTCGATTCAGCGATCGCCGCAAAGCAACAACCCGAGCTCGAGGTCTACTTCAACAGCAACGCCGGCGGTGGTGGACTAACCGCTTTCCGGCAATTGATCGAGACCCAAGTTTGGGGTCTGGTGGGCCAGTCGTTGCCCGCGAAAATTGTTTTGCGTGACGTCAACCAACCAGCCGGAGACCCATTGTCCAGCGGGAGTATCAGCGCCAGTTTGCTGGTGATGATCTTGATCATGTCCCTGGCCATGGCTGGCGCCTTTGTGGTCCCCACCCTGTTGGTCGAAGAAAAAGAACGGCGGACGTTGCTGGCCTTGCAAGTTTCTCCCGCGGGTCCTGCCGATATTATCGCGGGCAAGGCCCTGGCCGGGATGTTCTACGCCCTGATCGCCGCCTTGATTATTCTGACCCTGAATGAGGGCTGGCAAGGCCAGTGGCCGCTGACCCTGTTGGTTGTCGTTCTGGGCGCGCTGTTCATCATTCTCATTGGACTGCTGATGGGCAGCTGGTTTAGCACCACCAATCAGGTCAATACTTGGAGCAGCATCATCATGTTGCTCCTGCTGATCCCGAGCTGGGGCGGCATGCTGCAATTGCCGGCCTCGCTGGAAGCCATCTTTCAGTTCATTCCCACCTACCACTTGGGCGAAGTGATCGGCCTGGCCATTGGCCATCAAGCCACCTGGGACAATGTGGCGCTCTCCCTGTTTGTGCTGAGCTTCAGCATCGTCGTCGCTTTTGCCTTAGTCGTCTGGCGGATTCAACGCGAAACAGCGGGGTAACATACATCGATGTCAGCGAAATCTTTCTCTCATGTCAACCCAAACCTTTTTGATCGTTGAAAACAATGCGTTGTACCGTAAAATCCTGCGTCGTCTCATCGAATCACAAACTGGCTGGTCGGTAGCGGCCGAGGCCGCCGATCTGAAAGAAGTCATGCTTTATCTGGCGCATGGCTCACCGGATGTCATCGTCGTCGACATTGATCTACCGGAGACGAATGGCATTGAAGCCATTCGCTGTATCTTGCAGCAAGATCCCAAGGCCTGCATCATTGCCGTCAGTGACTTTCCTGACGAAGAATTTCGACGAGCCGGGCTGAAGGCGGGGGCGCTACACTACATTTTGAAAGAGGATCTAGATGTCCCTCGGCTGGCGCAGCTCCTCGCGAGTTGTCCGGCAATTTCGCGCCATTCGCCTTGCAGCGAGGGGCGCCCGCCCGATCGATAAGCCTTATCCAACCAGGAGGAAACCATGTCATTGCCGCAAGTCGTCTATCACGCGGTCACGCACCCCGCTTTTGCCGCCAGTCTGAAGCACTTCCCCCAGCAGGCCTTGACGGAAGCGGGCTTTACTCTTAACCTGCATGAGATCGCGGCCTTGCAGAAAGTGCTGCAAACCATCTCCGGCTGGCAGGATGACATTCCGCTGGGGCCGCTCCCGCCCTGGCAACCGGAGCAAATTGAGGCCTTATCTGGTCAGCCTCTCTAACGCTGCGGCTGCGCGCTAATAGATCGTTAAGGGGAATGAGTCGGGGGTGGTGATTTCGTCGCCATTCGCCGGCAGGCGTATGTGGCCATGGCGGTCGCCGATTGCTATGCTTGAAGCAGACGGTCGTACTCGGCATAAACCCGATCGATCATGCGCTCGACCGTGAACTCTTCGTAAGCGCGGGCCTGAGCCGCGCGTCCCATTTGCGCCCGCTGTTGATCGTCACTCAACAGTCGGTTGATCGCTGCGGCGAGGGCCGGTGGATCATGGGGCGGAACCACCAGGCCGGTCTGTCCGTGTACGTTCACCCACGAAGTACCGGTGCCAACCTCGGTGGAGATCACCGGCTTGCCTGCTCCCAACGCTTCGACAATCACCGTGCCAAAGGCCTCGGCACGCGCATTTGCCGGTAATACGAAGAGGTCACAGGCGGCGTAATAGTAGGGCAGCTCCGCATCGATCACTTCGCCGGCGAAGAATACCCGATCGGCTACCCCGACCGCTCGAGCCAGCTGCTGCCATTCGTCATACATTGGCCCCGCGCCGACGATGACGTAGCGGGCTGTGGGGATCTGCGGCAAGGCGCGGATCAGATCGTCGAGTCCCTTGTAGTAACGCAAGCGTCCCACCGATAACAGAATAAACGGCGATGTTTCAGCGGGGAGGGCAGCCGACTGCAGTTGGTGGCGTAGCTCGTTCACGATTGACGGCTTGACCTGCGCAAATTGCGCGACGTCGGTGCCTAACGGAATGATGCTGCACTTGGTCTTGAACCGGCTGAGGTAGGGCGATGTGTCAAGGTAGCGCCCGCTCGTCGCAATGAGGCGATCGGCCTTGCGGAGGACGCGCCAGAGGAACGGCTGATAAACGGTGCGCAGCATCTTCTGCCGCACGATGTCGCTGTGATAGGTGATGATCGTTTTGGCGTGCGACCCACTGCATAAGCGCGCCAGCTCACCGAGCGGGTAAGGAAAATGCAAGTGAATGACGTCGGCCGTGCGACCTCGTCTTCGCGCCTCAAGGAACATCGTCGGACTGATCGGCGCGGAGGAAATGTTGACCCAGCGCGCCGTCTTGATCAATTTAACCCCGTTCAATTCTTCATGCTGCGTCTTGCGATCGCGGCTGGTGACCAACACCGTGATGGCGTGACCGCGCGCCACCCCGGCCTCGGCCAGCACGCGCACGTGGTTCTCAATACCGCCCAGGACGGGATAGTAATCTTTGTAGATGTGAAGGATGTTCATGCTATGATGTCTCTGCCGCATAACTAGGGTTGCTCAAAGAGCTGGATCAGCAGCTTGAACTCATATGACGGACGGTGTAACAGTTGCTCTTTCACCTTGCGATAGGTCTCAGCTTGAGGCGCATATCCTTGTGTCATGACCAACCGGTAATTAGCATTGAGCCATTCAACTAATTGATCGGGCGCGGCTTCACGCGTGCGATCGCGGCCCAGTGTCAGTAACCAGACACGGGTCGGATGCTGCGTTTGTACATATAGGAGCGCGGTTGATTGGGGCATGGAGGCCAACGCTGGAGCGGGATGAACATCCTGGTCATAATAGTATTGAAAGCCGGTATCGGGATCACTGATGATCACATCACCTGATTGCACCCTGGCACGTAAGTTCTGGGTAATCTCGCGTATGGGCACCGTATAGATCGGATTGTGGAACTCCTGTCCGGTATAGTAGTTGTATAAGGCCACGCCTCGTGGGAGGAAGAACGCAGCCATGACCACGATCAGCCAGCCTGTACGTGGCACAGCCGCCAGCCCAGCAGCTATAAACAATAGAAACAGTGGCAGCGTGAATAAGATATGATTGGGAAACGCGATGAACGGCACACCGAGAAATGAGAAAGATGCCAGGAGTGCCGCTCCAAGTACAGGTGTGACGAGCAGCCACACCATCGTTGGCAGTGGTCGAACGTCTCCGGCAGCACTGACTTTGCCCCATAAGGCGCGAACACCGACTGCTCCAAGTAGAAGAGTGACAAGCAAGCCGATGATGGCCGTGATTCGCCATGGAAATAGTGTCTCGCCTACACTTAACGAGTAGCCCCAATACCCAAGCTTAATCAACAGCCCGCTCCAACTTGCGCCGAGATCAGCTTCACTTAGTCCTTGTACTGCTCTAACCTGGACGAGCATCAGGCTGAACCACGGCAGATACAGTACAGCGGCGATGACTTGTGGTAACCCGAAAAATAGGATTCGTTTCTTCGTACGACCATAAAGCAACACAAGGACATCTTGGCCCAGCACCAGGAATAGCGGCGCAAAGTAATCCGTGTACAACAGCATCACTAACACAACACCATAAACACTGGCCGAGCGCCAATTAGGTCGACGCCACAACCTTAGTCCTGCCAAAATCAAGGCTAAGCTCAGCAAGATGGTCAACGAATAGTATTTTTCAAAACGCATGTAGAGGATAAATGTTGGCGCTGTTGCGACGAGCAAAGCGGCCAATAATCCGACATGCCGATTGATTAGCTGTTGCCCCAGGCGATACACTAGTAGAATGTTGAGTAGGCCCACGACAACCCAAGGCAGACGCACGGTCCATTCGGTCTCCTTGACTATGCTCAGCCAGCCGTTCATCACAAGATGCGTCAGCGGTGGATGCAAATCGGCGCCGAGACGGAGTGCTTCGAGGAGGTGAGGCAACGAACCACGCTCGATGAGCACGTTTGTAAACTCATCGACCGACAAGCTTGGCCCACCCAGATCATAGAATAGAAGGGCCGTGCTCAGGAGCAGTATGGCGATTAGGGCAAGGAGCGTGCGCTTTGTCATCTTGTTATGAATCTGGCTAGTGATTAGTCAGTGACCACATTGTTTATAGATCGCCAGCGTCTGTCTAGCCGTCTGCTCCCACGAGAACTGAGCGGCGCGAGCCAGGCCGCGTTGCTGCAAGGTTGCGCGTAAATCTCGATCGATTAGGGCTCGCTCGATTGCATCCGTCAGCGCCTCACTGTTTTGCGGATTGCACAAGAGCGCAGCGTCGCCAGCGACCTCCGGCAAACTCGATCGATTGCTGCATACGACTGGTGCACCGCAGGCCATCGCTTCCAGCACCGGCAGGCCAAACCCTTCATATTCAGATGGAAACACAAACACTTCTGCACCACTATACAACGCGGGCAAATCATCGTCCTGCACCGGCCCGATGAATCTCACGCGATCTTTGAGACTTAATTGCCCGACCAAATCCTTTGCTTGTGGGTAACGCTCATCCCAATGACCCGCGATGACCAGTCCCATCCCTGATCCCCGATCCCGAATTTCTAATCGGGTGAATGTCTCGATTAGGCGTGGCACGTTCTTGTGCGGCTTGTTGCTGCCGAAGTATAACACGTAGCGATCGGGGAGGGCGTATTGCTGGCGCACCCGATCGATCGCGGTGCGCGAGGACGGTTTGAAATGTGAGTCGGCCGCTAGTGACGTGACGACGATCCGTTGCGGATCAACTCGAAAGAAGCGCACCAGATCGGTCTTCGTCGCCTCCGAGATGGCCAGTATCACGCGAGACGCACGCAGTGCCAGGAAGTGGGTTGTCCGGAAGATCAAACGTTGAAGCGCGGTGAAGTATTGCGGATAGATCAACGGAATGAGATCGTAGCATGTAACAACCGCCGGGACACCGGGCATATAGGGCATTAAATAATATGCACTGTGATACAAGGCGGCGCGCGATTGGCGCAGGATCGATCGCACACGCCACTGCTGCGCTAGCGCAAAGGGCGACACGGTGCAATCGAGCGCATGCAGATCAGGCAGGGGCAATCGCTGCGCCGCCGCTGGATCGCGCAGCAAGGCCAGATCGAGATCGGGCGCGATCCGTTTGAGGGCGCTCGCCAGATTCACGACGTAGCGCCCAATGCCGGGAAAGTGATCGGTGGCCGTGCGGGCGTCAAGGATGAGATGAGTCATAGTGAAATGGCGACAGCAGTCAAAGGCTACCGGGCACTCACTTCACGCCAGAATGCGACAACACGTTCTGCAATCCGTTCATTGGAATAGTTATCCAGAACTCGTTGACGACCACGCTGTCCTAACATCCGACGAAGTGCAGCGTCGTGTTGCAGTCGGCTCAGGCGCTGAGCCAACGCGGTTGAGTCGCCTTCTGGAAAAATAAAGCCAGAGTCTCCGATAACCTCAGGAATGGAACCAGAGTCCGAACCGACGACGGGCACTTCACAGGCCATCGCTTCGGCCAAAACCCGGCCAAATTGCTCTTTCCAACGAGGTGCTGTCAATGACGGCAGGACGCATACATCCATCGCATTGTAGTATTGAGGCGTATCCTGATAAGCAACTGTATCAACCCAACGCAACCGTTCCGCAATACCTAGTTGCAGGGCTATGACTTGCAACTCGGATTTCTGCGGACCGCGTCCGACGATCAAGCCTTGCCAATCACCGCTCAACTGGCTAAGTGCTTGCAACAAAGAAACCACACCTTTCTCCGGCACCAGGCGGCCCACGTATCCCACTGTGAAATCATCAAGGTGCAGTGTTCGCCGCAAATCGTCCGAACGGGCCGGAACGAACCGCGTGGTGTCGGTCGCCGTCAAAGGGAACACCCCGATGGGTTTTTGAAAGCCATCGGCACGCAGAATGTCGGCGGCCTCGCTGTTGCCGGCAATGGCGGCATTGGCTTGCCTGAGCGTCAAACGACGGATCATGGCAAAGGGTAGCAGGTAAGGCATACGAACGTTTTCCCAGGTGACAAAAGCAAGTCGATGGCAACAGATGACCTTTTTCAGGACAAGAAGTTCCAAGAGCACAAAAGACGGAGGCTCTTCATCGACATGAATCAGTTCAGGTCGGAGGCGGCGCAATTGCCGCCACAGGGAAAATGGCTCGAACCCGAACGGGGAAAGGCGATCCGTCATCCAAGCGCGCACGAAAACATGCGGCCAGCGGCGAGATCGCTCGGCAGGCAGATCCTGCAACGTCTGCTTGAGACTAGGGGGCGTTATGATCGTCAGATCGATATCCGACGGCAGATAGTCCCACTTCGTGGCATAAGAAGCCAGAGCATTCTGGCGGCCAATGACGACGACCTTCATGGCATCCACTTGAGTTAGGAATTGGCGTCCCGCGGAGCGGAAGCAGGCTGATCGGGCGGGGTAGATTGTTCGAGTAGCTTCCGATCCTTTTCAGTCCATATTCCTTGTTGACTTTGAATCCGCAGACGTTCGGACAGCTTAGCATAGTTCATAAACTTGGCATAGCCATTAATGATGGCCATCAGCAGCCCTTGCTCGCCCAACCTCCACCAGCCCCACCAGAAATACATGAAGACAAACGTGCGCAGGCCGCGGGCAATGGCTTCGATCAGACTAACGCGTGCACGGCCCAGTGTCGCGTGCAGGTAAGCTGCTTCACGATCCGTGTAAGAATTAAACGATTCGCCGATAGCGGATAAGTTCGTATAGGCGTAGTGATAGATGACGCCCGTTAGCACGCCGTGAGATCCTGGCACCTGCACAGTTTCATGTAACGGGCGTTCCCAGTATGCGTCCCGGCGATGATAGAGGCGCGGCACTTCCACACGCTTAAGATGCTGTCGGTAGTGTGAAGTGAGCTGGCGTTTGGCAGGATCGGAATACATCCAGCGACCGGAAATCAAATGTAAGCGCTCGATGTGATAAGCCGTATTTTGTGTGAGCGCGCCAGCGGCTGCCAATCTCTGAATCTCTTGAGCCAGCTCATCAGAGACACGTTCATCGGCGTCAATGAAAATAACCCAGTCGTGTGTCGCTTGCTCCTGGGCAAAGTTGTGCTGGGCAGCATAGTCTTGAAAGTGATGCTGGACGACTCTGGCACCATGCTGCTGTGCGATTTCGACGGTTCGATCGGTGCTAAATGAATCGACAACCACAACCTCGGCGGCCCAACGGAGCGAGGCCAGACAATCGGGCAGGTTCGCCTCTTCATTCTTAGTCAGTACCAGTGCTGAAATGGGGATCGACATAGATCTTACAAGTGGGCGGCAGCCAGGACTTTCATAAAGGCGACACGCAGCTGCTCGATAGAGTGTTGTTGTCGGTAGTCGGCAAAACGGGCGGTGCTGAAAAATTGGTCATGCGTCACTTGATTGCACAAGTGGTGGATAGCCGCGAGGCACTGGGCCACATCATTTTCAGGAATGGTCAGACCCAGCCCGTACCGCTGCACTCGGTCACCCATGCAATATCCTTTGCTCACGATAATGGGCTTCTCAAACAGGGCGGCTTTGGTTAGCAGGTTGCTGCTACTTAGAAAGTGATGATAGGCTGCAAAGAGGATATCACAAGTGTCGATGATGGCGTTGAACTGAGCCTCAGCAGGCAGGCGTTGGAGGTGGAAATAGCAGTTCGGCGGTGGCGATTGGATCCAAGACTGGATCCAACGCTGTTCTTCAGGGAGAAATGAATCCAGTAACAGCTCACCTGCAAAGACAAAGAACCAATTTTCTTCAGAGGACTGCCTGGCCGTTTCCATTAAGGTCAACATGCCCTTGCGTTTTGCCAAGGCCCCGGCCAGACCAATAATCTTGCGGCCATTAGCTCGGGCGCGAATTTCTGCGACCGGGGCGAAGTCTCGATCGGGTGGGGTGGCATCTGCAATATCTGGAAAAACAACGACGGGCTTTCCGCCCAGTTCTGCGCGCAATCGATCGGCAATGCCTTCATCCAACACGGCCACCGCCGGGCAACGCCGTGATCGCAGCGCCGCGTGATTGCTCAAGAAGCCGCGCCGCAATTGGGCGTAGTGGAGATTCTGGCGCAAGTACCAGGGATGAAAGTACAGTCCCGACCACAGGTAGGGTACCAACAAATCAGTTAATGAAGCAGCAAGGCCCGGTGTCAGACAATTATCCAGCCAGGTGTGAAATACCATGTCCGATTTCACGCCAGACTTTTGTACGAGATTGGCTGTAAAGTGGACCCAGGCGAGCTTGTCAAAGAAAATGGAAAGTGGCCCCGGTATACGAATTTTTCTGGAGTAGGCCAGATCGAAGGCCGTCAAGCGTTCGGCGTGCTCGGGTAAAGTGTCGCCTGTCCAGGAAATGAGCCTTTGTGACTGTGGGGTGAAAGCCGCAACGCGGTAATCCGCATTTAGCAAAGTCTGCGCAAAGATGCGAAGATAGGTTTCATGATGCCCAGAGAGCGCTGGACAAATAAGGGCAACCGTTTTCATATTAGGCTGTTGGAGTTCCTCGAAAGGTCCGGGTCACATAGCGTACTCGCGCCAGCATTTCTTGAGGGTCAAGTACGACCACACTGATCAAGTATAGCCCCGATGATGTGCAGCCGATAATGATCAAGCGAATTAACGGGGTCAATTCATGCCAGCCCGATTGGCTCATCACAAACAAGGTCACCGCCGAGGCAATACTCACGGCGAGCAACGGTGCCCCAAACGTGGCACGTGCGGACAAGGGCAGCCGTCGAAAAATGTATAGGGTGCTGATCACAAAGCCAATCGCGACGGTCACGCCTACGCCAAGTACGGTACCAACTGCACCGAACGCCAGCGTCAAAAATGTTGCGACACTTAGGATGGTAATGACCTGAGCCCCCGTGATCCAGACAGTCATCCGGATATTGCCTAGGGCATAGGCCAGTGAACCGGCCAGGCTGATGAAGGGTGAGAATAGAGTATAGACAGCTAGGAATCGCAGGAAGAAGCTGCTAACGAACCAGGCGGGGCCATAGAGAATCTCGACGACTTCAGAAGCCCCGAACGCCAACATCAGCGCGATGGGAACGCCCAACGTGGTAATCACCCATAAAGACAGTCGCATGGCATGTGTTAAACGTGGCAGGTCATTTTGCACGCGAGCGAAAGTAATGAACCCCACACGCGACAGAACCTGGGTGAGCAGAACATTGGGCCACTGAGATAGTCGATAGGCTCGATCATAAAAGCCAAGCATCGTCGGGTTGACAAAAGTGCCAATCAGAAAATTGTCATACTGGTTGACGATGTTTGTGGTGCCCATGTTGGCGAGCCCCATGGGCACGCCTTGTTTGAGCAGGCGTCGGGCCATCGGGCGACTGAAACGCCAGTGCAGGTGAAAGACTTGTGGCAGGCGCCAACGGCAGACGACATATGTCCCGACTAGTGTGATAATGGCATTGGCGATATTCATGCCCAGCAGGCTCCACAGACCTGCGCCGACCAGTGCCAGGATGATGGCTAACGCATACGAGATTATGGTAGAGACCAAATAGACCAGGGTCAATCGGCTGAGCTGTAATTCCCTTTCTAGCGCCAGCCCCAACGGATTGACCAAAGCAGGCAAGCTTTCAACAATCAGCATGACAACAATGATCAACCCCACGGTAGGTTCGGAACCATAGATGGTCTGTGAGAATATCACTGCTAAGCCAACTCCCAATATCAGTGAGAGACCAGTTACAGAAAGATCAAGTACATAGTAGGTGCCAAGCAATTCGCCATTCAGTTCTGGTTGGCGAATACTGGCTTGGGTCAGTCCGAGTTTACTGCGCAGCGACAACAAACTGCTCCAGAACAAGCCGATCGCCAGCAGGCCAAAAACTTTGGGACCTAGGAAGCGAGTCAAGATGATTGTTGCACCAAAGGCGATAAATTGGGCAGCGTATGAAAGGATGGTCAGCCAGACAGTATTGCGCACAGCCAGCCGACCAATCGATGGGGAATTGGAGGTCATGCCACCTCAAGCACCAAGTGTCTCAACGCTTTACAAAGAGGCTGTCTTGTTGCAACGGCCGATTGTCATGGGGATCACAAAATTGATCGAGCCGCCCTAAATAGGTGAATCCCCATTCTGTCAATGTGCGGTAGACATCGGGAAATAACGGTTGACCCTCATACAACGGTTCAAATGAAGTCTCGACAACAATAGCCGCTGCTCGTCGAATTGTCTGCTGCCCGCCGTGCAACACGTGCCCTTCGTATCCTTGAACATCAATCTTGACCAGCAATGGTTCAACTAGAGCCAGCTGTGCCGCGCAATCATCCAGTCGTTCGACGCGCACTTTCGCGACCTGATTGCCGGCAGAAGCGGGAAACGCTGTTTTGTGTGCCTCAGCCATTTTGAGGAATGATGATGACGGGCTGTGGCTGCTGCGTTGAAATTCCAATTCGCCGGATTGCTCGCCGAGCGCGACGTTAAAGGCTTTGAACTTTGTTACCCCCTTGAGGTGTTCCAGCATCTGTTGATAACAATCGGGGAGCGGTTCGAATGAGTAAATTTGCGCATCAGGTAGCAACGGTCGAATGGTGAAGGCAAAATCGCCGACGTTCGCGCCGATGTCAAGTACCGTCGCGAACTTCAACGTCTGTAGCCAGCGCTGACTGAAAGCGCCGTACAAGCTCGGG
>JAUQXC010000398.1 GCA_030834825.1 Thermoflexales bacterium | reverse complement strand
AGATCAGGACCTGGAGCGATGGATCGAATCTTTTTCCGCCGACGAGTGCGGGCGGGCGCGGTACGTGCAACGGGCGGATCCCGGCATTAGGCTACACCTGGGATGACTTACTGGCCAGAGCAAGCCCTAATGCGTGGGGGTATGTGGATCCAGTCAAATTTGTCTCTCAGCAGCGCTAAGGGGCGACTACAGGCAGACTGTGACATTACCTGTCACAACCTTGTGGTAGAATCCTTCCATAGAATATTTGTTCTAGGCAGGGAACCACAATGTCCCGTTTGGATACCCGTACTTCACGACTGCGCCAATTGGAAGAACTGCTAGCCGCTGCGCCCCAGGGCCTGACGGCCATGGATATCGCGGAGCGGCTGGGGGTCGATCGGCGCACGATCTACCGCGATCTGGATTTCCTCTCCACACAGGATATTCCACTCTGGCAGGACGAAGGCCGCTTCGGCCTCAATCGCACCCGCTATTTAGCCACTGTCCGACTCTCTTTCCATGAAGCGCTGGCCTTGGTGCTAGCCGGGCTTTTGCTCTCACGGACGATTGATGAGCGCAACGTGCATGTGATCGCCGCTCTGCGGCGCTTAGCCACGATCATGCCGAACCAGCTCACCGCCCATTTGGAGCGTGCCGCCAATCGCGTGCAGGGCCGCAGCGTCGATCAACCGCAGGTGGGTGTGCTGGAGGCGATCGCCGAAGGCTGGGCCACCGGACACAAAGTGCGCGTGTTATATCGTTCGCCGCGCAGTGGCGAGGTGCGCCCGCGTGTGATCGCACCCTATACGGTGGAACCAACCGCTGTCGGCATTTACGTGATCGGTTACGACGACTGGGCGCATGACATCCGCACCTTCAAGATCGAACGGTTGGAGCATGCCGAGATCCTCGACGAGCCTTACAGCATCCCGGCTGATTTCGATCCCGAGTCTTACCTAGCCACGAGTTGGGGCATCATGACCAGCCAGGAGATGTTCGAGGTGGTCCTGCGCTTCTCGCCAGCGGTGGTCTCGCGTGTGCGCGAGCGTTGCTGGCATCCCACGCAAACGATCGATCTGACACCCGATGGCGGTTGTAGGTTGCGCGTGCGGGTTTCTGAGCCGATGGAGATGCAGCCTTGGATCCGCAGTTGGGGCGCGCAGGTCGAAGTCCTCGCACCCGATTGGCTGCGCGAGCGGGTGGCCGACGAATTGCGGCGCGCGTCCGATCAGTATTGGCTGACGCCGCACGATGAAGAGCTTGAGATAGTCGATTCGGGAATTGAAATAGCCAGTCCAGAGACCGAGACAGCCGATCCAGTACTCGCGTCGAACGATCCTGCGGGGGATCATCATGGAAGCACTTCACGTTCAAGTCCGTCAGATTGACGGCGATCTCGTCGTCTTGTTGTTCAATCCCCGTGAAGCCGATCTGCATGTTGGCGAGACCCTCACGTTGCACGAGCTGGCCACGGGCCGCAGCATCATCGTGCAAGTCATCGCCTTTCGCTCGGCCACTTACCCCTCGCTCGTCGCCGATCAGTTACACAATCTCGTGGGGCCGGAACCGGTTCAGGCCCCTCTGCTGGAGGCGATCGGTTATCAACTGCAGCTGCCGGATGTCCTCACCGAGCACGATACGGCGCTGGGCAACATCAAAGTGGCGCTGGCGAAAATTCGCAAGACGGTGCAATCCTCTCCCCACGCACCCCTCTCCCGTCGGAACGGGGGAGGGGATGGGGGTAGGCGTGAAGGCCGTTGGGAACAGTGGGACGGTTGGATCCCGGCGCGTGAGGTGGAGGTCTTTCGCACGCCCGATCACGAAGTGCTGGCCAACGCGACACGTAATCTGGGCCATCGGCTGCGGCTGGGCCGTACGTTGGCAGGACACGACTTTTTCATCGAAGGACAGGATCTGGAAAAGGTCAACGTGATCAGCGGCGTCAAAGGCAGTGGCAAGTCTCATCTTTCCAAAGTGGTGCTGCTGCAACTGATCGCCAGTGGCGCGCCGTGTGTGGTCTTCGATATCAATCGCGAATACATTCACCTGCCCAAAGCTCAGGTTGATCCACACACGGGCAAGACGCTGCGGCGCGGCATCGTCCATCTGGAAGCCGGCGGCAACTTTCGCTTGAGCGTGCGGCAATTCGGCCTGGCGCCGACGATGACGCTCATGACGCGCTTCGGCCTGCCGGAAGTCTCGGCGTTGCACTTCGAGAATCGCTTGGCGCGGCTGTGGGCGGAAGCCGAAGCGATCGAGCATGAGGGTGGCAAGGCTCCCTACATCGGGTTGGAGCAGTTGATGCAGATGGCCGAGGAGGGCGAGTTCGGCGGTGGCTCGAGTGCAGCGGTCGTCAATCACGCCATTCGTTCGCGTTTGGAAGCGTTGAGGAATACGCGTATCTTTGCGCGCAATCCCAAGGAGGCTGCCTCGCTGGGCGAATCCTATCGTGCCATCCGTGAAGGCGGGGCGCTCATCGTCGATGTCTCCGGCTTGTCGAATCTGGCACGCGAGGGCTTTGTGCAGGCCATCATCGAATTGGTGAAGGACCTGTGCCTGTGGGAGATCGAGCACGACACGCATCGCTTTCCCTTTATCTTCTTTGAAGAGGCGCACTTGTACGTATCGCGCCAGAGCATCGACTACATTGTGACCCGTGCGCGGCACCTGGGCATCACCAGCTTCTTCGTCACGAACATGATTCACGGTTTGGATGAAGCGGTCCTGCGCCAGGCCGACAATTTGTTTCTGTTGCGGATTCCCTTTGAAGATGATGTGCGGCATGTCTCACGCGGCGCGGCCACCGATTACGAAACGATGTCCGCTTTCGTGCGCCGTCTGCGGGAACGGCACGCGCTCATCGTCGGCAACGTCACCGCCCAGTATCCGCTGATCTTCGAGGTCGATCCGTTGAAAGGCGTGAATACGGCTGGCGAGACGCGCTACTTCTTCCGCACTTAGTGAGGAAGAGTGTTGTCGATGAATTTCTACCGCAGAGCACGCAGAGTACGCGGAGTTTTCAAACTTGGCCTGCTTTTTCTCAGCGACCTCAGCGCGCTCTGCGGTAAAAGATGAGGGGGGTTCCATGAAAAAATTAAAAGGCGCTGCCGGCTATGCGCTGGAATGGTTGCAAATCGATCACCGCGCACAGCCCAGTGAACCCTATATTAAGCCTTCGTCGCTGGCCAAGGGTTGTCTGCTCGCCGTCGCTTTTGAGTTGCAGGGCAAGCCGAAACCGCCCTTCGAGGCGCGGGTGGGCCGCATCCTCTCCGTGGGCACCGACAGCCATCGCCGCTTGCAGCGGGGGCTGGAGCGCGCCTGCCTGGCGCAGGAAGTATTCTTTGAAGTTCCTGAGTATCGCATTCACGGCTTCTGCGATGGCATCCTCTACATTCCGCCCTATCGCACCACCGATCAGTCAATCGTTGGCTTTTGGGCGCTGGAATTCAAAACATCGGCATCCTCAGAGTTCGACAAGGTCAAAGCAGCGGGCCTGCCTAAAGAGGAGCACATTCGTCAGGCGCAGATTTATCTGTGGGGACTCGGTGAATACTATCGAAATACGCTGCCGCTGAAAGGAGCCATCATCTATTATGAGAATCGCGACACACTCGATCATGTGGCTTATGAAGTCATGGTCGATCCCGAGGCAGTGGACGATCTCTTGCGACGCGTCAAAGCCATGCTGGAAGGCTTGGCGGCCGGTCGCCTACCCGAGGATACGCTACCCCTTGATCATTGGGGACATGCCTACTGCCCCTATTTGGAGATTTGTGAGCCAGGGCAGAAGGCGATGGCGTGGCAGAAGACGCAGCCCAAATCGCTGCCCGATCAGGTACTGGCCGACATCATCGCCAAGCGCATCATTGCCAAGAAGGGGGCCGAGGCCATGACCACTCCGGCGAAGAAGAAACCGGGTGCGCGCACGCTCACCGATCTGGCGAAAGAGTTGGAATGGGAGTGAGGCGTAGAGAAGAGCGAGTATTGAATGCTAGAGAAATCGGGCTTCTGCGCAAGCGATTCTCGATGAACTTGAACATCAGCTTGGGGCCCCCCGGTTTCTGGATGCCCGATGATGCCGTACCCA
>JAUQXC010000397.1 GCA_030834825.1 Thermoflexales bacterium | reverse complement strand
CTTGTCTTCACAGGACTTTTCAATGCCCGTGTGCAGGAACCCCACATCGGGCACGCACGCGATGGACCTGGCCGCGATGAGTGTGTTCCTGTATTGCTTCCGCGAGCGCGAGAAAATTTTGGACATCTTTGAGATGGTCTCCGGCCAGCGCATGATGGTGTCGTACTTCCGTCCCGGCGGCTTGTGGCGCGATCTGCCGCCGGGTTTTGAAGAGGCTGTGCGCGCTTTCACCGCGCACTTTCCGCTGGAGATCAAAGAATACGAAGGGCTGCTGAATAAAAATCCATTGTGGATCGATCGCACGCAGGGCGTGGGCGTG
Organism: Thermoflexales bacterium; assembly: GCA_030834825.1. Lineage (GTDB taxonomy): Bacteria > Chloroflexota > Anaerolineae > Fen-1058 > Fen-1058 > Fen-1058. The sequence continues at coordinate 13,159 of JAUQXC010000397.1, read as the reverse complement.
ATTTCGATCAAGGACGCCCTCGCCTGGGGCGTCACCGGCTCAAGCTTGCGCGGTTCCGGCGTCAACTGGGATGTCCGCAAGGCGTTGCCCTATTCGTCCTACGAGCATTTTGAATTCGACGTGCCGCTGCGTACCGAAGGTGACGTGTACGCGCGCTATTGGGTGCGGGTGCAGGAAATGTGGCAATCGCTGCGCATCATCGATCAGGCGCTGAAGAAACTGCCCAAAGGCCCCTTCATCACCGGCAACCGCAAGGTCGCGCCGCCGCCCAAAGAAGAACTGGCCTATTCTATGGAATCCGTGATCCATCACTTCAAGCTCTGGACCGAAGGCTTTTCACCGCCGGTGGGGGAAGTATATGTGCGCATCGAATCACCACGCGGCGAGTTTGGCACTTATCTCAGCAGCGACGGTTCGCCCAAGCCGCGCCGCGTGCACTTCCGCGCCCCCTCGCTGGCCAATTTGTCGGCCATGCATCTGATGACCAAAGGCGTGTTCATCGCCGACCTGGTGGCCATCATCGGTTCGATCGATATTGTGCTGGGCGATATCGACCGTTGAACGAGCATCCATTTCAATGACGAATGAAACCATGACGCCACTCCTTGAAAAATATGCCACACAGATCGAGACCGTTTTAAGCAAGTATCCGCCGGATCGAAAGCAATCGGCCGTGCTGCCGCTGCTGTATCTCGCGCAGCGGGAGTACGGTTACTGTACGCCGGAGGCGATTCGCGAGGTGGCCGAAATCGCCGGCGTGGAACCGACCGAGGTCGATGCCGTCGTCGGGTTCTATACGCTGTTTTACGATCATCCGGTGGGCAAGCATGTGGTCCAGGTGTGCAACGATCTGCCCTGCGCGTTGCGCGGTTCCGATCAGTTCCTCGAGCACGCCTGTCAGAAATTGGGGCTGGATAAACATCAAGTGGAGCATGGCGGCGCCACGACGGCCGACGGCGAGTTCACGCTCGAGTCCGTGGTCTGTCTGGCGGCCTGTGACAAAGCACCGCTGCTGCAGATCGATCTGGAGTACTTCGAGCGGTTGACGCCCGAAGAGTTCGATCGGCTGATCGAGGAATACCGGAAGAAATAACCCTCAGACCGAGGAGTTGTGGACTATGAGCATCCTGCTTTTTCCATTTCGGCTGGTGTTGAATTTGCTGGCCGCCATTCTTAACCTGGCGGGCCGGGTCGTGACCCTGATCATCGGGTTGGTGCTGTTGATCGTCGGACTGCTGTTAACTGCGACCGGGGTGCTGGCCTGCCTGGGTGCGCCCCTGGCGATCTTTGGTTTCATGTTGATCGTGCGTGGGTTGTTTTAGTTGCGGAGTGATTTCTGTGGACGAGAAGATCGTAGATCCTTCGCGATTTGAACGAGTAGATTTCGCCAAGCGTGAGCTGTGGACACCAAACTGGCGAACTCGCTCTCGACTCTCAAAAGGACATATTGGCGACTTTGTTTCGCGCATATGGGCGCTTTATGGGCCGCCAGATTCAGTAGGATACGAGGGCTTTTCCTGCAGGTTTCGCGACAAAGAAACAGAGTTAGTTTTTGAGGCTTTTTCTGCTGGCTATGGTCCTAGTTATGGCGCTTACTCCCAAGATGCCGCTGTATTTGAATCAGTCGTTGATATGTTTGATGCATTGCTAAAAGCTGCAACGCCTGCTGACTGTGAGATTGAATACGAGACGGATTTCGGGGTGTATCGTTCAGGTGCACGTAACGGAATCCCTTTCGATGAAATGGTCAAAAAATCAAAATCTGAGCAAGTGGAACGCAAGTTGGCAGCGAAAGAGGTAGACGAAATCTTAGATGAGTTGTTCTAGCCCATGGCCATGTTGCGGTTGTTAACGGGCGACGATCACGCCGCCATTCTGGCGCTGTGGCAGTGCGCGGGCCTGCATTCGATCCGGCCTGAGGGTCGCGACAGTCGATCAGAGTTTGAGAAGCAGCTGGCGGGAGGGCAGATCGCGATCGGGTTGGAAGAGGGCGATCGGCTCATCGGCGTAGTGCTGGCCACACATGACACCCGTAAGGGGTGGATCAACCGGCTGGCGATCGATCCGGCTTATCGCCGCCAGGGGTATGGCGAACAGTTGGTGCAGGCTGCCGAAGAGGCGCTGCATGAGGCGGGCATGAAGCTGATCGCCGCGTTCATTGAGGAAGGCAACGACGCTTCGCTGACATTGTTTGAGAAACTAGGCTACGCGGTGCACCAGCACATTTATTACGTGAGCAAGCGAGATTCGGTTGAGGCGTAATGCATAACGTGAAGTTACACGCGACGCAATACGCGCCAGGATGAAATATGGATAAGTACGTTCTGCTTCGACATCGAGATACACCAGACATTCACAAGCTCTCTGTCTACGGCGAATACACGGCGCTGCAGAAGGCCGTCACAACTCTAACACCCGAGCAGGTCATCAACGAGGTGAAGGTGTCGGGTCTGCGGGGGCGTGGGGGCGCGGGCTTCCCGGCGGGTGTGAAGTGGTCGTTCGTGCCCAAGGACCGCCTGCCGCACTATGTGACGGTGAATGCCGACGAGTCTGAACCGGGCACGTTCAAAGATCGCGAGCTGATGGAATTCAATCCGCATCAGGTGATCGAAGGCGCGGCGATTGCGGCGTATGCGGTGGGCGCGACGCGGGTGTATCACTACCTGCGCGGCGAGTTCAAATCGGTGGCGCGCCGGATGCAAGCTGCACTTGATGAGGCGTATGCGGCCGGCTACCTGGGCCAGAACGTGTTTGGCACTCACGTCGAAATTCAGATGTTTCTGCATTTGGGGGCGGGGGCCTATATTTGCGGCGAAGAATCGGCCTTGCTGGAATCATTGGAAGGCAAGCGCGGTCAGCCGCGTCTGCGTCCGCCCTTCCCGGCGGTCGTCGGGTTGTACAACCAACCCACCGTGATCAACAACACCGAGACCATGGCGAACGTGCCTTACATCCTCAACCACGGCGCGGAGGCCTACAAGAAACTTGGTACAGAGAAAAGCCCCGGCACCAAGATCTTCTGCCTGTCGGGCATGGTCAAGCGCCCCGGCAATTACGAAGCGGAGTTGGGCAAGATCTCATTCCGCGATTTGATCTTTGGGGAAAACTTCGGGCAGGGCATGATGGTCGAAGGCCGCAATGTCAAAGCGATTTTGCCGTCGGGTGCTTCCGGCCCGATCGTGACGGAGGCGGCTCTGGATGTGCTGTTGGATTACGAATCGGTGGCCGCCGCCGGAACCATTCTGGGTTCGGCTTCCGTTATTGTGCTGGATGATTCGATCGATATGGTGTGGGCGGCCGGCAAAGTGACGCACTTCTTCCGGCATGAGTCGTGCGGCAAGTGTACACCCTGCCGCGAGGGCACTTATTGGATGGAGAAACAGTACCAGGATATTCTGAAGGGCAAGGCCACACTCGCCGACGTGCAGCTGTTGCAGGATGTCGCCCAGCAAATCATCGGCAAGTGTTTGTGTCCGTTGGGCGAGTTCGCTACCAGCCCGGTGTTATCGAGCTTCCAGCATTTTCAGGCAGAGTACGAGGCACGCGCGACGGATGCCAAGAAGGTGGTTCCCGCGAAGGCGGCTTCTGCGAAGGCGGCTGCGACCCCGACGGCTGCAAAAACGGCGGACACGAAAGCCGTGCCAACCACTTAGAATGGTTTGAAGGATAGGGTAATGGCTGATTTGATCAACCTATTTATTGACGACGTGGCGGTCTCTGTTCCCAAGGGTACGTTGATCGTCGACGCGGCGAAGCGGGCGGACATCGATATTCCGGTGTTTTGCTATCACCCTAAATTGAAGCCGGTGGGCATGTGCCGCATGTGTCTGGTGCAGGTGGGACGCGTGAAGCTGGATCGCGGCACGGGCCAGCCGGTGCTGGACGCCAACGGCAGCCCCGAAATCGCTTATGGGCCGAAGCTCGAGACTTCGTGTACCACACCGGTTGAGCCGGGCATGCGGGTGATTACGAACACGGATCTGGTGAAGCGGGCGCAGAAGGATGTGCTGGAATTCCTGCTAACCTCGCATCCGCTGGACTGCCCGATCTGCGACAAGGGCGGCGAATGCCCGTTGCAAAATCTGACGCTGACTTACGGTCCTGGAGTGACGCGCTTCGATTACGCCGACAAGCAGCATCTGGATAAGCACTATCCGCTTGGCGAGTTGATCTTCCTCGATAAAGAGCGCTGCATTCAGTGTGCGCGCTGCATCCGCTTTCAGGATGAGATTGCCGACGATCACGTGCTGGGCTTTTATGAACGCGGACGCAAGATGCAGATCGAGACGATGTCCACGCCCGGTTTCGACTCCAAGTTCTCTGGCAACACGACGGATATTTGCCCCGTGGGCGCATTGACGACGAGGGATTTTCGCTTCCGCGCGCGCCCTTGGGAAATTACCAACGTGCCCTCGATTTGCCCACACTGCCCGGTGGGCTGCAATATTTCCTTGGGCACGCGCCGCTCGGCCAAAGGCGGCGGCGAGTGGGAAATCCTGCGTGTGATGCCACGTCAGAATGAAGCCGTGAATGAAATCTGGATTTGCGACAAGGGCCGCTTCGGGCATCACTATGCGCGCAGCCAAGCGCGCTTGCAGAAACCTCTGATCAAGAAAGAGGGGCGACTCGTCGAAGCCACTTGGGAGGAAGCGTTCTCGCTCATTGCTGATCGATTCCGCGCCGCGAACGGAAAAGCTGCCGGCTGGCTGGGCGATCGTGTCTCAAATGAAGACGCCTGGCTGTTCGGCAAGTTGTTCCGTGAAGGGTTCAACTCGGCACAGCTGGTAAACCGACCCCACGTGGCGGGCCTCGATCTGGTGGCGCGTTATGGCGTGGGTGTGGGCACGAACCTGGGGAATTTAGGCCAGGGCGATGTGGTGTTCATTGTTGCAGGGGATGTGGAGGAAACCGCGCCAGTCCACATGCTGCGCCTGAAGGCGGCGGTCGAACGCGGCGCGAAGTTGATTGTGGCGAACGCGCGTGAGACGAAGATGGATCGCTATGCAGCGATTTCGATCCAGTATCAGCCAGGGATGGATACGCAGACGGTGTACAGTTTGCTGGCTTCAGTCAGCAATCAGCAGTCAGCAATCAGCAGTCAGGTTGCGAAGTTCGCGCCATCTGATAACAAGATCAAGGCCGCAGGGCAGCTGATCGCCGAGGCGCAGAACTTGATTGTGATGTTGGGCGACGAGCGTCCTTATCCGGTCATGGTGCAAGGCCAATACACCGACGCAGGCCGCGCATTGGCGCAGGCCTGCGCCAATCTGGTCGTGGCGACGGGCCATATCGGCAAGGCGAATAACGGCTTGCTGCCGTTGTGGCCGCACAACAACACGCAGGGCGTGTATGACATGCTCAGTGCGCAGGGTGCAGAAGCGCTGAGCGGCGAGGTGAAAGCGCTCTATCTCGTCGGTACTGATCCGATCGGAGAGGGGCAGAACCTGCCTCCAACGGATTTCGTCGTCGTGCAGGAATTGTTCCTCACCCCAACGGCACAGCAGGCCGATGTCGTGCTGCCTGCATTGGCGTGGGCTGAGCGCGATGGCACCTTCACGAATGCAGAGCGTCGCGTGCAGCGTTACTACAAGGCGTTGCCGCCTACCGGGCAGGCGAAAGCCGATTGGGAAATCTTCCGGCTGATCGCCGAGAAGTTTGGTTTGAAGTGGTCGTTCTTTAGCGCAGAGGGGGTCATGCATGAGATCGCGGCGCAGGTGGCCGCGTATGCCGGACTCGATTACGTGTGTCTCGCCGAGACGAAGGAAGAGTGGCCGCCGGTTGGCACTTCGAGCGATCTGTATTTTGGTGGGACTGCGTATGACAATCGGGGCGGCGTGGGCGCGCAGACGAAATCGCTCTTCGAGATCAATGGTCGATCGGAATTAAAGTGGATCGAGCCGCCGCCGCCCTCAGGCCAATCGATCGAACCGCGCCGGCTCAATCGGCCTGGCACACTGATCGATCAATCGGCCATCTATGAAGTCCGCTTGCGCGCAGCGGAACTCGTCAAGATCGAGGCTTAATTATGGACGTGGGCATCAGCATCCTCGTGTGGCTGGTCCTGTCAATCGTATTGGTCTTCATGCTGCTGACCGGCTTTGCGTACACCACGCTGCTGGAACGCCGCGTGATCGCGCGCTTTCAATCGCGGGTGGGGCCAAACCGCGCGGGGCCGCAAGGATTGCTGCAGCCGCTGGCCGATGGGGTCAAGCTGATTTTCAAGGAAGAGATTATCCCAGCCAGCGCCGACAAGGTGACGTTCATCCTGGCGCCGTTGCTGGCCGTCATTCCGGCAATCGTGGTGTTTGCCGTTATCCCGTTCGGTAGTTCGATTGAGTTGTTTGGCGTGAAAGTCCCGCTAACGTTAGCGCCGAATATGAATGTCGGCATTCTATACGTCCTGGCGATTACGTCGGTCAGTGTTTACGGCATCGTGCTGGCGGGCTGGGCGAGCAACAGCAAGTATTCGATGCTGGGCGGCCTGCGATCTTCAGCGCAGATGATCTCCTACGAGCTGGCGATGGGCCTGTCGTTAGTGGCGCTGGTCGTGGTGGCCGGCACGCTGGATCTGAACGCCATTGTTGAGCAGCAGAAGCAGGTCTGGTACTTCTTCCTGCAACCCTTCGGCGCGATCATCTTCATGATCACGGCGCTGGCCGAAGTGAATCGCGCGCCGTTCGATATGCCGGAGGCCGAACAGGAATTGACGTCGGGGTACAACACCGAGTACAGCGGCATGAAGTTCGCCCTGTTCTACATGGCCGAGTACATCAAGATGATCGTCATCAGCGCGTTGTCGGTGACGTTTTTCTTTGGCGGCTATCGTGAGCCGCTGCCGTTGTTCCTGACGCAGGCGCTGCCGTTTTTGAGCGTCGATCATACCCCGTTACTAGGCCCGCTGTACTTTGGGTTGAAGATCATCGCACTGTTGATTGTGCAGGTGTGGGTGCGGGCCACGCTGCCCCGGTTCCGCTACGACCGGCTGATGAAGTTCGGCTGGCTGGTGCTGCTGCCCATCTCGCTGGCCTGGGTGATGATCACGGCGTTGGTGGTGTTGTTGAGAGGATGAAGCAGCCGGCAAGGAAACAAGTAGACAAGGGAAGGGAAGTATGTTAACGGAAATTTTCAAAGGACTGAGCATTACCCTGCGCGAGCTGTTCAAGCCGCCGGTGACGATTCAATATCCTGAGATCAAGCGCCCGGTGCGGCAGCGTTTCCGGGGCCGCCACGAGCTGCGACGTTATGCTGATGGACTGGAACGCTGCATCGGTTGCGCTTTGTGCGCGGCGGCCTGCCCGGCCGATGCCATCTATGTGGAGCCGGCTGAGAATACGGATGCCGAGCGGTATTCACCCGGCGAACGGTACGCCAAGACGTATGAGATCAACATGCTGCGCTGCATCTTCTGTGGCTATTGTGAAGATGCCTGCCCGACGGACGCGATCGTGTTAACGGATGTGTACGAGCTGGCTGCGGACAAGCGCCGCGATTTGATCTATACCAAGGATATGTTGATTCTGCCGCCGCCGTCCGGCAAGCCCGGCACGCCGCAGCAAGTGGCTGAAGGATCTTATCCGCGCTCGATTCTGCCGGAGGGTCTGGTCAGCGAACCGTGAAGATCTAAACCGTAACCCGGCAGGCTGCTCTTACGTCTTGCGCGTTACGCTTGATGATGTGAGGTGTGCGTTGCTTAATCTGGAAATTATCATCTTTGGAGCGCTGGCGTTGATCACCGTGGTCGCGGCGGTGATGATGATCATCGCGCGCAATGCCGTGCACAGCGCCTTATTCCTGGTCGTGGTGATGTCGTCGCTGGCCGTGTTCTTTCTGGGCCTGTGGGCGCCCTTCATCGCGATGGTGCAGGTGGCATTGTATGCGGGCGCGATCATGGTGTTGTTCCTGTTCGTGATCATGTTGCTGGGTGCGGAGCGGGCCGGGGCGCGCCTGCTGTTGGCCTGGCAAGCGCCACTGGCCATTGGCCTGACCGTGCTCGTGGTGCTGCTGGGCGCCCTGCTGTTGCTGAACACGGCGCCGTTCGAGGTGGTCGATCTGCCTGCTGCCGAGATTACGGAGGGCACGGCGGAGGCGATCGGGCAGGCCCTGTACAGTGTGTGGCTGTTCCCGTTTGAGGCGGTGTCGATTCTGTTGCTGGTTGCGATGATCGGCGCAGTGGTGATGACGCGTCAGGAGACGCGCCAGGAGGCGCGCGACGAAAGGAAGAAGAAGTCGCTATGAGCAACACAAGTTTTGTGGCGCTGTTTCCCCTGTTCATCGGCTTGAGCGTGGTGTTGTTCTCGCTGGGCGTCATCGGCGTACTGGTCCGCCGCAATGCCATCATCATTTTCATGTCGGTGGAGTTGATGCTCAACGCGGCCAACCTGGCGTTTATTGCCTTTGCCCGCTCGTTCAATCAAATCGACGGACAGGTATTCGTATTCTTTGTGATGGTCGTCGCCGCAGCCGAGGTGGCGGTGGGGCTAGCGCTGATCGTGGCGATCTTCCGCAGCAAGCAGAGCATCAACGTGGACGACATCAATCAATTGAAGGGCTGAGGGTGTCAACGAATAAGCGCGAATCAGCGAATAGCGAATGGCCAACGAATAAGTTGGAGCTCTTATGCACGAAGTCTCAAGTGAAGTACCTCAAGTTTTTCAGTACGCCTGGCTGATCATCGCCTTTCCGTTCGTCGGAGTGCTGGTCAATCTGTTTGGCGGCAAGAACCGCAGCGAGAAAACCATCGGCTGGACGGCGGTGTTCTTTGCGACGCTGGCCTTTGCGGTCTCGCTGGTTGTCGTGATCACGCTGATCGGTCTGCCGCCTGAAGAGACCAAGCTCAACGCCGGTTTCGACGTGCCGCTGTTCACATTCTTCTCGATCGGTGAGACGACCGTCGAGATGGGGCTGCACATCGATTGGCTGACCGGTGTCATGCTGATGGTGGTGACGGGCGTGGGGACGTTGATCCACGTCTATGCCATCGGTTACATGCACGGCGACCCCCGCTTCCAGCGTTTCTTCGTCTACTTCAATCTCTTCCTGGCGATGATGTTGATCTTAGTGCTGGCGAACAATTACTTGATGTTGTTCGTGGGCTGGGAGGGCGTGGGCCTGTGCTCGTTCCTGTTGATCGGTTTCTGGTTCGAGAAGGATGCCAACGGCAACGCGGCCAAGAAAGCGATGGTGGCCAATCGCATCGGCGACTATGGCGTGATGCTGGCTATGTTCGCCATGTTGATCGGCCTGGGCACGCTACAATTTGCCGGCGTATTTGAAGCGGCGGAACACGGCGGGTTCGAGGCGTGGTTGCTGCCGGCGATTACGCTGCTGTTGATTGTTGGCGTAACGGGCAAGAGCGCCCAGATTCCGTTGTATGTCTGGCTGCCCGACGCGATGGCCGGCCCGACACCGGTCTCGGCGTTGATCCACGCCGCCACGATGGTCACGGCCGGTGTGTATTTGATCGCGCGCTCGGAACCGCTGTTCCACGCGGTCTCGGAGGTGCAGGCCCTCGTGGGGACGTTGGGCGCGGTGACGGCGGTGTGGGCCGGATTGATCGCCGTCGCGCAGTTCGACATCAAGAAAGTGCTGGCCTATTCCACCGTTTCTCAGTTGGGCTTCATGGTCGCAGCGGTGGGCATGGGTGCGGTGGTCGCCGGTGTCTTCCATCTGATGACGCACGCCTTCTTCAAGGCGCTGTTGTTCCTCGGCGCGGGGTCGGTGATTCACGGCGTGGAGCATGGCCATCATCACGTGGCGCACGCGAAGCATGACGCACACAGCGGTCACGGAGATGACGGTGGTCATGACGCGAAGCGTGACCACCCTGCGGAAACGGAATTCGATCCGCAAGATATGCGCAATATGGGCGGCCTGCGGCAGCGCATGCGCACTACGACAATTGTGTACCTCATCGGTTCGCTGGCCTTGATGGGCATCGTGCCCTTTGCCGGTTTCTGGAGCAAGGACGAGATTCTGTACTTTGCCTCCGAGCACGGTGCGGTGATTCTGGTGTTGCTGCTCGTAGGCGCGGTGCTGACGGCCTTCTACATGACGCGGCAATTAATCATGGTGTTCTTCGGCCAGCCCAAGACTGAGGCGGCCGCGCACGCCCAGGAAAGCCCCAGGATCATGACCGTGCCGTTGCTGGTGCTGGCCTTCTTCTCGACTGTCGCTGGATTCCTCAATGCGCCGCTGCTGGGTCTGACGCCGTTTACTGGCTGGCTGGAAGGACCTGAAGCGCACCATGAATTCGACTTGACCCGGGCGCTGATCTTGGCCGGTCTTGCGACAGGGTTGGCCTTACTCTCTGTCTTTATAGGTTACTTGATTTATCGACCTAAGGCGCAGAAGGCGGGCGTGGATGATCCGCTGCGCAAACTGGGATTTGTTTTTACGGCACTCAACAAGAAGTTAGGCGTCGATGAATTTTATGGCCTGCTGTTCGTGCGCCCGTTCATCTGGCTGTGCAACTTCCTGGCCTGGGTGATCGATTGGCGCTTCTGGCACGACTGGTTCCACGATCGGGCGATTCGTGATACGTTCTTGAAGATCACGGACTTCCTCGCCAACCCGATCGATAAGCTGGTCATCGACGGTGCGGTGAACGGCACGGGCCGGTTGGTGGCCTGGGCCTCCGGTGGACTGCGCAAGCTGCAGACTGGTTTCGTGCGCAGCTATGCCTTGTTGATGCTGGCCGGCGTCGTGCTGGTGGTGGCGTGGTTCACGTTGATTGTGTTGCAGGGACGATAAAATCACCCGCACCCCGTGCCGCTCCCTGAAAGGGAGCGGGAGTGAACACTGAGGTAACTCTATCCCACCACGCCATGCGGCCCACCGCCGCACAGCGGCGGGCATGGGCAAATATGGGGATTATTTCATCCCACCAGAAAATGGGGATTATTTCATGAGCTTACAGCAATTTCCCTTAATTAGTATTGTTCTCTTCTTTCCGCTGGTCGGCGCAGTGATTCTGTTTTTCGTCAGGCGGGACAACGCCGAACTGATCAAGCGCTTCACGCTGGTGTGGACCATCATCACCTTTGTGGTATCGCTGGGTTTCGTGATCGGCTTTCAGAGCGGCCAGCCGGGCTTTCAGTTCTATGAAAACCGGCCGTGGATTCCAGACCTGCGCATCGGCTATCAAGTGGGCCTGGACGGCATCAGCCTGCTGTTAATCATCCTGACTACGGGCTTGATGCCGCTGGCGGTGCTGTCGTCGTTCAAGGCGATCACCGAGCGGTTGAAGGAATATTACATCTTCATGCTGTTCCTCGAAGTGGGCATGCTGGGTGTCTTCGTCAGCCTGGACCTCTTCCTGTTCTACGTCTTCTGGGAAGTAACGCTGGTGCCGATGTATTTCCTCATCGGCATCTGGGGCGGCAAGCGGCGCGTGTATGCCGCGGTGAAGTTTTTCCTGTACACCATGGCCGGCTCGCTCTTGATGCTGTTGGCGATTCTATATTTGGGCATTCACGGCGGCACGTTCTCGCTGCCGGAGCTGCTGGCGAATAACGGCTGGCTGCGAGAAGCGCCGGAAATGCTGTTGTTTATCTTCTTTGGAATCGCCTTCGCGATCAAAGTGCCGATGTGGCCGTTCCATTCGTGGTTGCCCGACGCGCACGTTGAAGCCCCGACCGCTGGGTCAGTGATTCTGGCGGGCGTGCTATTAAAGATGGGGACGTACGGTTTCCTGCGGTTCAATCTGCCCTTGTTCCCCAATGCCAGCCGTGAAGCCGCGCCCGTCATCGCGGTGCTCGCCATCATCGGCATCATCTACGGCGCCATCGTGTCGTTCGCGCAAACGGACGTGAAGAAACTGGTCGCGTATTCGTCGGTCAGCCACCTGGGTTTCGTGATGCTGGGCATCTTCGCGCTGAACCCGCAGGGCATTCAGGGCGCGCTTTTACAGATGATCAATCACGGCATCAGCACGGGCGCGTTGTTCTTGCTGGTCGGCTTTGTTTACGAGCGCCGCCACACCCGCGAGATGGGCGAGTTCGGCGGCCTGTGGAAGATCCTGCCGATCTACGGATCGATCATGTTGGTCGTGGCGTTGAGCAGCATGGGCCTGCCGGGTCTCAACGGCTTCGTGGGCGAGTTTACGATCTTGCTGGGTTCCTGGGACGCCGGTCGAGCCGGCGGCTCATTAGGGTCCTACCTCTACACCGCTTTTGCGGCGATTGGCGTGATTCTGGCCGCGGTCTATATCCTGACGATGTTCCAAAAGATGTTCATGGGCGAGACGCGCCACGAGGAGAACAAGCGCCTGATCGATCTGTCGCAACGCGAGCTGTGGGTCATCGTGCCGCTGGTCATCTTCATCTTCATTATCGGCATCTATCCGCAGCCGTTCTTTGGGACGATGACGGCTTCGATCAATCAACTGCTGCAAAATATGGCGAGTGGCGCGGTGGCGCTGCACTAGCCGATCGATTGTCTGCTCCCACCGGAAATGATCCGGACTCTGGATTGTGAGCGTTAGTCCGTCATGCCCGAGTGCTTCCATCGGGCATCCAGTTGACTGTTAGTAGGTTTTCTGGATTCCCGCTTACCGCACGCGGGAATGACACACAGTAATGGCTGAGCGGCTACTCTAAATTGAGCCTAAGACTATGTACACACTTGAAGTGACGCTACTGGATTTCTATACGATGCTGCCCATGCTGATCCTGGCAGTCGGCGGCATGGCGCTGATGCTGATCGATCTGGCGCTCAAGCCGCAGCACAAGCCGCTGGGGGCGTGGCTGGCGGTGCTGAGCTTTGTGGCCGCGGGTGTGGCCTCCTACGGACTGCTCGGCCAGCAGGGTGTGGTCTTCTCCGGGATGCTGGTGGTCGATTCGTACGCGCAGGTGCTGGGCCTGGTCGCCATTGCAGCTGGCGCGTTGACAGTGCTGACTTCGATGAACTACCTGCGCGATCGCAATCTTGCGCATAATGAATACTACGTCTTGTTGTTGTTCAGCGTGGGCGGCATGGTCATGATGGCCGCCGCTCACAATTTGATCATCGTCTTCATCGCGCTGGAAATGCTCTCCATTCCATTGTATGTGCTGGCCGGTTTTGCACGGTCCAGTACGGCCTCGGAAGAAGCGGCCTTGAAGTATTTCCTGCTCGGGGCGTTTGCCTCTGGTTTCTTATTGTTCGGCGTCGCGTTGATGTA